>NZ_JASCXP010000601.1:0-3115 GCF_030010695.1 Nocardia sp. CC201C | reverse complement strand
GGCCGCGCACACTCAGCTGATCGTCGACGCGACCGAGGAATTCGAGCGCACCGTCGGCCGCCACCCGCACCAGGTCGCCGGTGCGGTAGACGCGGTCCCCGGCGCCGAACGGATCGGCGACGAAACGCTCGGCCGTCGCTCCCGGACGGCCGAGATACCCCTGGGCCACGCCGGGTCCGCCCAGGTACAGCTCACCGCGCCCGCACGGCGGTGCCGGACGCACCCGCTCGTCGAGAATCAGTGCCCGCACTCCCGGCAGCGGCGGCCCGATCGGCACCGGACCGTCGGCGGTGAGCGCCCCCGATTGGGTTGCCATGACCGTGGTTTCGGTGGGGCCGTAGCCGTTGAACAGTCGCAGCGCCGGACCCCAGCGCCGCACCAGCTCGGCCGGGCAGGCTTCGCCGCCCACCACCGCCACCCGCAGTAGCGGAACCTGTTCCGGAGTGATGGTCGCCAAAACCGCCGGGGTGGTGAGGAAGTGGGTGATGGCGGCCCGGTGCAACAGTGCGGCCAGATCGGCCCCGGCCACCACGGCGGGCGGTTCGATCACCAGCCGGGCACCGGCGGCGAAGGCGGCCAGCAACTCCAGCAGATGCGCGTCGAACGACGGGGCATGCGCGTGCAGAATGCGCGAATCCCGCTCCACCCCATAGTGTTCGACAATGTGGTCGGTGAGTGGACCGAGCCCGCGGTGGGTGACGAGCACCCCTTTCGGGGTGCCGGTGGTGCCCGAGGTGTAGATGAGGTACGCCGGATGATCCCGGCGCAGCGGCCGGATCCGGTCGGCGTCGGTGACGGGCGCGCCGGATCGCCGCCGCACCCGCGCGACCGTATCCGCATCGTCGAGAACCAGCCAAGCCGGTCCCGACGGCAGCACATCGCGCGCGGATGCCACCGTCAGCCCTTGGCGCGCAACGGAATCCGCCACTACGGTCGCCAGCCGTCGCGCCGGATCGTTCGGGTCTACGGGTGCGAACGCCGCTCCGGTCTTCGCCACCGCCCACAGGGCGAGCACCGACTCGGCCGATCGCGGAATCGCCACGACGACGACAGTGCCCGGCCCCGCGCCGGATTCGATGAGTTCCCGCGCCCAGCACGACGACAGCCGGTCCAACTCGCGATACGTCCACGCACGGTCACCGTCCTCGACCGCGACCGGATCGCACCGTAGAGACACAGCCCGGTGGGCCGCCTCAGCACCGGCGCGGCGCGGCATGTCCCCAGCACCGTCGGCAGGGACACACGCCGCTCCTTCAGCACCGAGGAAACCACCCGCATCCCGGTCACCTCCGACCGGACCGCGCGCCACCGCGCCGCCCACACGGCTCTGCCCATCCCCTCCGCCCCCGGCCGGCCCGCGCTCACCCACGCCGCCCCCGACAGAGCCGCGCACGCCTTCGACACCCCGAGCATGCCCCGCCGCGGCTGCGCCGGGAATCGCGTCCCCTCCCGCATCGTCATCGATCAGGCCGGCGCGCAGCAGGTCCGGCAGCAGGCGATCGGCGCGCACCGTTGCCGGTTCCGGGCGCGCGTGCGCGGGATCCAGGCTTCGTACCGGCCGTTCCGGGTCGGTGAGGAAGCGGTCGAGATAGTCCAGGAAACCCCGATGGTGCGCGGCCAGGGCGTCGGCGGAGTACAGCTCCGGATTACCCTGCATGCCAATGGTGATGGAGCGGTCGTCAGGGCCCAGCTGATAGCCGTTGACCAGCAGATCCTCCACCGGTCCGAGCGCCAGCAGGTGCACGTGCGCGGTGAGCGCGCCCATGCGCAGGGGTTCGGTGGCGCCGAGCATGTTCACCACGGGGCCGAAACCGCCTCGTACGGTGTGGTTCTCGCCGCGGTCGCGCTGGATGTCCTCGTACCGGTAGCGCTGATGCCGCAGCGCCCCCACCAGCCGCGCCCGCACCCGCTCGACCGCCTCCGCCACGGTGGCGTCGCGAAAGTCGCCGATTCGCAGCGGAACCACATTGGATACCGATCCGGCCGAGCGGCGCAGCGCCGCGGTCGGCCGGGCCGCCACCGGCAGCGAGAGCAACACCTGGGCCGACCCGGTCATGGCGGCCAGGTAGCAGGCGAAGGCCGCGATGGCCAGTTCGGGGAAGGTGTAACCGCCCTCCCGGAAGACGGTGAGCCGATCCGCCGTGGACGGTGGCAGCGTGGCCGCCACCCGGTGCGGCGGTCGCGGCCGGGTGCCCGCGCGGCCCGCCAGCCGCACCGGTTCGCCCAGGCCCGCCACCTGTTCGGACCAGTACTCCCGGTCGGCGCGGGCGCGGGGGGAATCCGCGTAGGACCGCTCCGCTTCCAGTAGCTCGGCGATGGTCAGCGGGCCGTGCGGCGAATGCGCCGACGGCGCGGACACGTCCTCGGCATCGTCGGCGGCGTACAGCTCGACGGTCCGGCGCAGCAGCACCGCCGCGCCGATACCGTCCAGCACGATGTGATGGCTGCGCAGATACAGCAGATGCGTATCGGGCTGCACCCGCAACAGCGTGGCGACGGTCAGCGCATCGGTGTGCAGATTCAGCGGCGCGGTGTGGTCGCGCTCCATCCGCTCCCGGGCGACCGCGACCGGGTCGGCGTCCGCGGTGAGGTCCGCGTAGCCCATCGGCGCGAAGGCGTCCGGATCCAGGAACTGCCGGGGATGACCGTCCACGATCCGGAACCGCACGTGCGGGGACTGCAACTCCCACGCCGCCCGCGCCGCGCACTCGCGCAGCCGCTGTTCCCGCAGCGGTCCGCGCAGCTCCAGGTACATGGCGACGGTATTGGGCACCTCCGGATACAGCTGCTGTGCCACCCACCAGCGCAATTGGGCCACCGACAGCGGCAGGTCGGTCGGCGCGACCCGGGGTGTCGCCGCGGCGGACCGTGACAGCTCCACGTCTCCATCGGCTCGCGCCAACGTGCCTCCTCACCCCCGAGCAGCAGTGTTCGAACCGTCCCGCTGGCAACCTACGGCATGGACCGGCCGCGACCGGGGAGGAACCGCCGTGCCGCCCCGGTTCGGGTGGAGTCGCGTGGGTCAGGTGATCTGGCGGTCGAGGAACGGTGTCGGTTGCGCGACGGAACGGTGGAGTCACCGCACGTCGGCGCGTCGGCGGGCGCGCCGTGCTCG
>NZ_JASCXP010000600.1:0-3146 GCF_030010695.1 Nocardia sp. CC201C | reverse complement strand
CCCGCCCCCCGCCCCCCCCCCCGGCGCGGGCTTCGCGTTCGAAGCGCCGCCGATAGGAGGGGTCGGCGGCGAGAGCCGGGGCCAGCACCTTCAGTGCCACGGTGCGGTCGGTCAGGGTGTCGTGCGCACGCCAGACCTGCCCCGACCCACCACTGCCCAGCAGCTCGTCGAGGCGGTACCGACCCAGCTGACCGTCCCCCACGCCAGATCCTCTCGTACCGGACAAGTCTCACTGGGGGAACACCCTACGGCCTGGCTATAACGGCTGGAAAACGCTCAGGCGGGCTGCAGTTCGCCGCGCGCGGCCTCGCGGGCGAGCAGCCGGTCGCGCTGCTCCTCGAACTTGAGCACATCGGCCTCCATCTTCTCCAGCCAGGTGCCGAGCTGATCGCGCGCCTGCTCGCCGCGCGTCCCGAAGTCGGTGCGCTCGAAGACGTTCCACTGCTTGAGCACGGGCTTGACCACCTCGTCGAGATGCTGGCGCAGATCGTAGATGCCGTGCTTGGCCATGAGCACGCCGTTGCGCCGGAAGTTGGGCATGCCGTAGCCGGGCATCACGAAGTTGGTGAGCACCTTGGTGATCGCCGCGATGGCCTGGTCCGGCACCAGATCCAGTCCGGCCCCGCACAGGGTGCGGTAGAAGATCATGTGCAGGTTCTCGTCGGCCGCGATGCGCTGGAGCATGCGGTCGGCGACGGGGTCCTCGCACACCCGCCCGGTATTGCGGTGCGAGACCCGGGTGGCCAACTCCTGGAAGGTCACGTACGCGACATTGTCGAGGAAACCGCCCCATTCGGCGGGCGACTTGGCGCCGTTGGTCATGTGCACCATGCGCGCCTGCTCCAGCGCGACCGGGTCGACGCCGCGGGTGACCACCAGGTAGTCGCGGATCACGATGCCGTGGCGGTTCTCCTCGGCGGTCCACCGCCCGACCCAGGTGCCCCAGGCCCCGTCCATGGAGAAGTTCTCGGAGATCTCCCGGTGGTAGGAGGGCAGATTGTCCTCGGTGAGCAGATTGGTGACCATGGCGACCTTGGCGACCTCGCTGAGCGTGGACTGCTCCGGATCCCAGTCCGCACCGCCCATGGCGGCGAAGTTGCGGCCCTCGTCCCAGGGCACGTAGTCGTGCGGATGCCAGTCCTTGGCCATCGACAGGTGCCGATTCAGGTTCTGTTCGGCCACTGGTTCGAGCGCCATGAGTATTTCGAGCTGGGTCAGATCCTTGGTCACACACGCCTCCTGATGTCATGCGGGGTGGAGCAGGACTGTGCACATGCGCGGGACTAGCTGATGGTTCCCCCTACAGCCGAACGATTGTGCCGCAGAACAAGGTCCCGCGTGCCGTATTCGAAGCATCCTTCCGGGGTAATCTGCCGGTATGGCTTACCCGGAGGAAGCGCTGGCACCGGACGAACAGCTGCTGCTGCATCGCCATCCGCACTGGAAGATGCTGTTCCTACCCGCTGTCGCCTTCATCTTCGTGACCGCGCTGGCCGGTTTCGGCTTCGGCCTGGCCTCGCGCGCTCCGCTGGGGATTCTGCGCACCGGGTTCATGATCGCGGTGCCGGTGGCGTGGGTGCTGCTGGTGATCTGGTGGTGCATCGTCCCCCTGATCGCCTGGCGAACCACGCATTTCATCGTGACCGACCGCCGGGTCCTGGTCCGGGAAGGCGTGCTCACCCACACCGGTATCGATATCCCGATGACGCGCATCTCCAGTGTGCAGTTCAGTCACGGCCTGACCGACCGGCTGCTGGGCGCGGGCACCCTGACCATCACCTCGGCGTCGGAGGAGCCGCTCGAGTTCACCGACATCCCGCGGGTGCAGCAGGTGCACGGGCTGGTGTATCACCAGGTTTTCGATGTGGTGCAACAGGACCCGCGCGACGGCAACGGTCGTTAGCGCGTTCGGCACGGTTCTACCCGTAGTCTTGGTCCGTGACCGCCGTACTGCTGGCCGAAGACGACGAGGCCATCGCCGCACCGCTGTCGCGGGCGCTGGGGCGTGAGGGTTATTCGGTGACCGTGGAGAGCTTCGGCCCCGCGGTCCTGCAGCGCGCCCTGGAGGGTGAGCACGACCTGCTGATCCTCGATCTCGGGCTACCCGGGATGGACGGCCTCGAGGTGTGCCGGCAGGTGCGGGCGCGCGGCGCGGATCTGGCCGTGCTCATGCTCACCGCCCGCACCGACGAGGTCGATTTCGTGGTGGGCCTGGACGCGGGCGCCGACGACTACGTGGGCAAACCCTTCCGGCTGGCCGAGTTGCTGGCCCGGGTGCGGGCGCTGTTGCGCCGCAGCGGAATCGGGGACGAGGCGGTGGAGGTCGGCGGTATCCGCCTGGAGCCCGCCGCGCGCCGGGTGCTGGTGAACGGGGTGGAGGTGAACCTCGCGAACAAGGAGTACGAACTGCTCAAGGTGCTGATCGACCGGGCCGGACAGGTGGTGCCGCGCGAGATCATCCTGCGCGAGGTGTGGGGTGACGCGGACCTGCGCGGTTCGAAGACCTTGGACATGCACATGTCCTGGCTGCGCCGCAAGATCGGCGACGAGGGGCCGGTGGCCGAACGCCGAATCGTGACGGTGCGCGGCGTAGGCTTCCGCTTCAATACCGACTAGGTGAACAGCCTGGTCCGTGCGCAGGCGCGCACCACCGAGCAGCCCCCAGTGAAGCGAGGCATGTCGACGATGCGGCGCAGAATTCTCATGTCCATGGTGGCCGCGCTGACGCTGACGACGCTGGTCCTCGGCATTCCGCTGGCGTACACGGCGTGGCAGTGGGTCGAGGATATGACCCGCAACGATCTGCGCGGCCGCCTCGAACGCATCTCCACGGAGGTGATCGCGCAGGAACCGGACGGTCTGGTGCACGGTGAGCTGGATCTGCGTTCGGTGCGGCCGCTCATTCCGGCGGGCGGCCGGTTGACCATCATCTATCCGACCGAGCGGACCGTCGCGCACCGTGTGGACGTCGGCGTCGACTACGTCGACGATCCCATCGTGGAGTCGTTGTCCATGGGCACCTCGGTCTCACTGCGCCTGGAAACCCCTGCCTCCCCGATGCATTCGATGCAGCGCAAGGCGCTCGGCGCGGTGGCGGGGCTGGTGCTGCTGTCGCTGGGCGCGGGTATCGCGGTGGCCACGGTGAC
>NZ_JASCXP010000599.1:0-3155 GCF_030010695.1 Nocardia sp. CC201C | reverse complement strand
CAACACTCGCGGGGCCGCTCCTGGTTCTCCCGCCGACGCTACGACGCGGCCGGGCTCTTGAGACTGGCTGGTCGCGTTCAGTCGAGGGAGACGTAGACCTCCACCGAGGCGGGGCCGGTGTAGCGCTCGATCTCCGCGGTATGCGAGCGCGTGATCTTGCCCGCGCTCTCCGCCTTGGCGACCTTGGCCCAGGCGGTGCGGAGCAGATCGTACGGCTTGTCGGTCACCACGAACTTGGCGTAGCGGCCGGGCGGGATGCGGGTCAGCACATCGCCGATGTCGAGCTGGTCGAGATCGGTGAGTTCGTAGCCCAGCACCGCCACGGCGTGATCGTTCTGTCCGATATAGGCCGCCACGCGGTCGGCGCGCTTCTCCCGGGACAGATAGCGGTCCCAGGTGAAGTTCACCAGATCGAGGTCGCGCGCGGTGACCTCGCGTCCGGCCAGCGGCACCGTCAGCCCGCCGATGAGTGCCTCGTCCAGGGTGACGATTTCGAAGTCCACGGTCATCCCCCTACGCCTTGTCCCGGCCGTCGGCCGAGTTCGGATCGAGCGCCACGAACACCTCCACGGTGTGCATGTCCGGGTAGTGCTCGAAATCCCCGGTGTACGCGCGGTTGATGACGCCGCTGGCCTCCAGGTCCCACACCGCCCGCCAGATCGACACGATGGTGTCGCCCAGGTTGTCCCCGCTGCGGGTGAACCGCGCGAAGACTCCGGCCGGGATGCGCGCCAGCACGTCGCCCGACTCCAGATCGGCGAGGCTCTCGCAGCGGTAGCCGACGATATGGGTCAGATACGAACCGATCTCGGGCGCGTGGTCGACATACGCGGTGGCCGGAGGTCCGGGCAGGTTGCGGGAGAGGTTGCGCTTCCACGCCTCCTCGACCTTCGCGCGGCGCGGTCCCTCGACCGCGAGCGCCGGACTGCGTAGCACCGTTCCGGCTACCAGCGTTTCGTGGCGTTCAACGACATTGAATTCCACCGGCGTCGCCCCTATGTCTCGTGCTGTATCCCACCCGCGTCTACTCCACCCGCATCCTGCCACCGCCCGTTCCGGCGGCTGGCACCGGTGGCGGTTTCCACCATATCGGGGGGTTGGTCCGAATGGGTCCGCTAACCGTTTTCCATGATCAACACCAAGTCCGTGTCAGCCGGGCACCGGGATGCTGAGGCCGGGAAATATCTCGACCTGCCGCGGTGGCGGCGCGGGCGGGATGATCACGACAGGTGCCTGTTGTGCGCCCTGCTGCGGATCGAGTATGTCGAATCCGCTCGACCCTGACGAGTCCTCTGGGGGCACCGGATGGGGAAATTGTTCCACCGGTGTACCGACCAGCGCCCCGTCCATGGTCTGCTTCCAGATATCCGCGGGCAGTCCGGACCCGTAGACGGCCGCACCCCCCGCCGTTCGAATGGGTTGGGATTGTTCGGTTCCCACCCACACCGCGGTGGACAGCGACGGGGTGAAGCCGACCATCCAGGCATCCTTGTTCTGTCCGGTCTCCCCCAACTGCGTGGTGCCGGTCTTGGCCGCCGACGGCCGTCCCCCGGCGAGGGCGTGGCCATTGGAATAGGCGGCGATGGGCAGCATGGCCTGGGCGGTGGTGTCGGCCACGGTGGCCTGGAAACGCTGCTGCGGCGGCGCCGCGCCGTCCTCGCGGTCCAGCAGCACCCGGCCGTCACCGGTGAGCACCCGCTGCACGAAATAGGGCTTGCGATAGGCGCCGTGCGCCGCGATCGTCGCGTACGCCGACGCCATGTCGATGGGCCGTACCGAATACGCGCCGAGCACGATGGCGGGCAGCGGCGGACCGCCGTTCTCCGACAGGGTCTTACCGGGCACCCCGGGAATCTCCTCCGGAATGCCGGCCTGGTGCGCGGCGTCGGCAATGGCCTTCGGCCCCGCGAACAGGGCCTGCGACAGCCGGTAGAAACTGGTGTTGAGGGAGCGTTTGAACGCCTCGGCCATCGAACAGGTCCCGCAGCTCTCATTGCCGACGTTGTGGATCTTCTCCCCGTTCACGGTGAGCGGCGAGCTGTCGATCTTGTAGCCCAGTGTGATGCCCTGCTGGAGCGCCGCCAGCACCGCGAAAGTCTTGAAGGCCGAACCGGTTTGCAGCGGGGCCTGCGCGAAGTCGAAGCCGATCCCGTCCGCGCCGCCGTAGTAGGCGCGCACCGCACCGCTGCGCGGATCGATGGAGACCACCGCGGTGCGCAGTTCCGCGGGCTGTCCGCCGAGCACATCCCCGACCGCCGCCAGCGCCGCCTGCTGGGCTCGGGCGTCGATGGTCGTGACGATCTGCAGCGCACCGGTATTGAGTTCGTGCTCGCTGATCCCGGAGGCGCGCAGTTCGCGCAGCACCTGGGCGCGAATGAGCCCCTCCGGCCCGCGCGCGGCGTTGGCGTCCGCCAGCTGGGTGACGGGCACGATCTCCGGGAATCGCACGGCGGCCCGCTCGGCCTGCGACAGCGCCCCCATCTCCACCATGCCGTCCAGCACATAGGCCCAGCGGTACCGCAGATCGTCGAGGTGGGTCTCCGGATCCAGGATCGACGGGGTGCGTACCAGCGCGGCCAGCACCGCGCTCTCGGCGAGGGTGAGTTCGGGGACCGGCTTCTCGAAGTACGCCTTGGCGGCGGAGGCGATTCCGTACGCGCCGCGCCCGTAATAGATGGTGTTCAGATAGGCGGCGAGAATATCGTCCTTGGTCCATTGCCGGGCCATCTTGGCGGAGATGATGAGTTCGCGCATCTTGCGGTTCATCGTCCGCTCGGAGGTCAGGAAGGCGTTCTTCACGTACTGCTGGGTAATCGTCGAGCCGCCGCCCGCGTCCTCGCGTCCGGTGAGATTGTCACGTGCGGCGCGCACGAAGGCCGACAGCGAATAGCCCGGATTGGTGTAGAAATCCCGGTCCTCGGCCGAGAGCATGGCCAGGCGCATGTGCTCGGGCACGTCGGCGAGCGGGATCGGCAGTCGATTGCCCTCCGGCGGAACCACCTTCGCGATGACCGAGGTGCCGTCGGCGGCGAGGATGGTGGCGATCTGATTGGTCTGCACCGCGTTCGGTTCGGGAATCTCGGCGCTCCAGTACGCCAGCCCGAGCAGCAGCGCCGGCACCGCCACGAAGATCGTGAACAGCGCCAGCAGCACCC
>NZ_JASCXP010000598.1:0-3158 GCF_030010695.1 Nocardia sp. CC201C | reverse complement strand
GTCGCGCAGGGCCTGCTTGATCTTGGCCTGGGCCTCGTCGAGGGATTCCTTGCTCGGGTCGGTGTCGGCTCCGGAGATGTCGAAATCACCGAGCTCGAAGGCGGGGAAGACGTGCATGTGCAGGTGCGGCACCTCCAGACCGGCGATGAGCAGGCCCGCGCGCGGCGCGTCCCAGGCCGCCCGCACCGCCTTGCCGATCCGCTGCGCCACCGCGCTCATGCGCGCGAAGGTCTCCGGGTCCAGGTCCTGCCACTGGTCGATCTCCTTGCGCGGCACCACCAGCGTGTGCCCCTGGGTGACCGGGGCGATGGTCAGGAATGCGACGAATTCGTCGTCCTCCCACACGAACCGGCCGGGAAGCTGGCCGGAGATGATTGCGGAGAAAACAGAAGCCATAGCGGCAGCGTACGCGCGGCGGCCGCGGGTCGTCGGTGCGCGCGCCTACACTCGCCTCGAGCACCCGCCACCGCGCCGAGGAGACCAGGCCATGCCGACCATCAGCGTTACCCGGGAAATCGCCGCGCCGCCCGAACGAGTCTGGGCGGTGGTCACCGACATCGACCGCGCCGCCGAGGTGATGAAGGGCATCGACACGGTCGAGCGGGTCGGCGGCGGCACCGGATTCGAGGTCGGCACCACGTGGCGGGAGACGCGGACCATGTTCGGCAGGCAGAGCACCGAGACCATGGCGGTGACGGCCATCGAGCCCGGTCGCTCCTACACCGTCGAAGCCGATTCCCGCGGCACCCACTTCACCTCGGTCATCACCGTCACGGCGCAGGGCGACGGCACGCTGCTGGCCATGACCTTCGGCGGCGAAGCCAAGGGTCTCGCGGCCAAGCTCGCCGGAGTGTTCGGCAAGCTGTTCGAGGGTGCGACACGCAAGCTGGTGCAGCGCGACCTCGACGATATCGCCGCCGCCGCCGAAGCCTGACCGGTCAGACCGCCACGAAGTGCGAGAGGATGCTCTGCACCTCGTAGATGTCCACCTGGCGGTTGAAGCGCTTCTGCACCGGCTCCGGGGAGCCGCCGATCCAGATGCACAGTTCGGCATCCATATCGAAGGTGCCCGCGGTCTCCACCGAGAAATGCGTGATGGCCCGGTACGGGATGCTGTGATAACTCACCTTGCGTCCCGTCATGCCCTGTTTGTCGACGATGATCAATCGCCGATTCGTGAACAGGATGGCGTCGCGCACCAGCAGGTACGCGGCGTACACCTGTTCCCCCTGCCCGAACAGCTTCGCGTACTCCTGCTGTGCGGAGTTCGGATCGATGCGTCCGGCATTGCCCATCAGTCCGTCGATCAAGCCCATCGGCCTGCACATCCTTCGCGCGATCGCGGTGGCGGCTGTCACCCCCATCATCCCTGCCGGAGGGCTGATCCGCACCGAACCGACGTCACCTAAGCTGTTGCGCGTGCGCGTACTCGTCATCGGCTCCGGAGCCCGTGAACATGCCCTCGTCCTGGCCTTGCGGCGGGACCCGGCGGTGACCGCGGTGTACGCGGCGCCCGGCAACGCGGGCATCGCCCAGCACGCCGAGATCCGGCCGGTCGACCCCTGCTCCGGCGACGAGGTGGTGGCGCTGGCGCGCGACGTCGAAGCCGATCTGGTGGTGATCGGACCGGAGGTGCCGCTGGTGCTCGGCGTCGCCGACGCGGTGCGTGCGGCCGGGATCGCCTGCTTCGGACCGTCCGCCGAGGCCGCGCGGATCGAAGGATCCAAGGCGTTCGCCAAGGACGTGATGAACGCGGCCGGGGTGCGGACCGCGCACAGCGAGGTCGTGGACAGCCCGGGCGAACTCGACGCGGCGCTGGACCGCTTCGGGCCGACCTGGGTGGTCAAGGACGACGGGCTGGCCGCCGGCAAGGGTGTGGTGGTCACCGCGGATCGGATGGCCGCGCGCGACCACGCCGCCGAATGCCTGGAGATGGGGCATCCGGTGCTGCTGGAGTCGTTCCTGGACGGGCCCGAGGTGTCGCTGTTCTGCCTGGTCGACGGGGAGACGGTGGTGCCGCTGCTGCCCGCACAGGACCACAAGCGGGTGGGCGACGGGGACACCGGGCCCAATACCGGCGGAATGGGCGCGTACACGCCGCTGCCGTGGCTGCCGGAGCAGACCGTCACCACCATCGTCGACGAGGTGGTGAAACCCGTTGCGGCCGAGATGGTTCGCCGGGGGACGCCGTTCTCCGGGCTGCTGTACGCCGGGCTCGCCATCGGCCAGGCCGGTCCGGCGGTGGTCGAATTCAACTGCCGCTTCGGCGATCCCGAGACTCAGGCGGTGCTGGCCATGCTCGACAGCCCGCTCGGCGAACTGCTGCACGCCACCGCCACCGGCACCCTGGACCGGGTCGCGGCACCGTGCTGGAAGGACGGTGCCGCGGTCACCGTCGTACTGGCCGCCGAGAACTACCCGGGGCGGCCGCGCACCGGCGATGTCATCAGCGGAGCCGAATCCGCTGGTACCGGAACCGAATCCGAGGTGCTGCACGCGGGCACCGCGCAGCGCGCCGACGGGGCGCTGGTCTCGGCGGGCGGCCGGGTGCTGTCGATCGTCGGCCACGGCGCCGATCTCGAGGCGGCGCGCGAGAACGCCTACGCCCGCCTTTCCGGAATCAAGCTGCCGGGCAGCCACTTCCGCACCGATATCGCACTGGCGGCCACCGAGAACCGGATCACGGTGCCCACCACCGTCTGAGGAACCCCGGAAACCTTCCGGATCAGTTCAGGGACAGGCCGTGCAGGGCGAGCCAGCGTTGCGGGTCCACGTGCTGCCCGTTCTGGATGACCTCGAAGTGCAGGTGCGGGCCGGTGGAGTCGCCGCGGTTGCCGATGCGGGCGATCTGCATTCCGGCCGGGACGCGCTCGCCCACCGAGACGATGAAGTCGTACATGTGCCCGTAGACGGTGATGGTGCCGTCGTCGTGGCGGATGCGCACCCACAGGCCGAATCCGGCGGCGGGGCCCGCGTCGACGACAGTGCCCGCGGCCACGGCGTAGATGGGAGAGCCCAGCGGCGCGGCGATGTCGATGCCGTTGTGGAAGGTGCCCCAGCGCTGGCCGAACGCCGAGGTGAACAGCCCCTTGGCCGGGAGCGCGAAGCCGCCGATGCTGGGCAGCACGAAGCCGGGCGGCAGCGCGCCGCCGGGGTCG
>NZ_JASCXP010000597.1:0-3167 GCF_030010695.1 Nocardia sp. CC201C | reverse complement strand
CGGGGCGGCGGCCGCCCGCCAGGCCCGTCGCCACGCCGCGCGGTCGATGGCCTCCACGCATGGTGCGCCGGGGGCCAGATCGGCCAGATCCATCGCCTCGTCCGCATCGGAGGCGGCCGGCGACCACTCCGGGGCCAGCCGTGGGGCGGCGGTCAGGTAGGTGCCGGATCCGTGTCGCCCGCCGAGCCAGCCTTCGGCGTGCAGTTGGTCGTAGGCGGCGGTGACCACGGTGCGGCTCACGCCGAGGCGCAGCGCCAGTGCCCGCGTTGAGGGCAGGCGGTCGCCGCGGTGCAGGACCCCGGTGGCGGCGGCGTCGCGTAGTCGGTCCGCGATCTGTGCCGACAACGGCGTCGATGCCGTGCGGTCGAGCGCGATCGGGAGGTCGTCGGCGGCGGTCGGGCGGTGTGCCGCGCCGTCGGGTGTGGTCGCCGTCAAGGGTCCGCCTCTAAAGTGGTCTGTCGAAATCATCCAGAAATGGATATTCTACTGGGCCATTGGCGCGGCCATGCTGGTCATATGAGTCAGACAGCGTCGAATCGGACCCCCTTGTCGCCCACGCCGCGCAGCACTCCGACGCGCTACCGGCACCGTGCTCGGAGCGACCGAGCGGTCCTGGACGCCGTCCTGGACGCCGGGTTCCTCTGCCATCTCGGCGTGGTGATCGACGGCGCGCCGCTGGTGGTGCCCACCATCTACGGGCGCGACGGGGACACGCTCTACCTGCACGGCTCCACCGGATCGGGCAATCTGCGCGCCGCGAGCAGCGGTGGGGTGTCGGTATCGGTCACCCATGTGGACGGCATCGTGTACGCGCGTGCCGCGATGCACCTGTCCATCAACTTCCGGTCGGCCGTGATCCACGGTCGGCCGACCACGGTCACCGATCCGGATGAGCAGCTGCGGGCCATGCGGATCGTCGTCGACAATGTCACGCCCGGCGCCTGGCCCGCGGTGCGGCAGCCGACCAAGAAGGAGCTCGCGGGCACGCTGGTGCTGGCGCTCGACCTCACCGAGGCGTCGGTGAAGGTGCGTGAGGGCGGGCCGATCGACGAACCGGAGGATGTCGCCGCCGGTGGGGTGTGGGCCGGAGTGTTGCCGCTGCGGCAGCTGTGGGACGCCCCCGTACCGGCCGACGACCTGGAGCCGGGGGTGCCGGTACCCGACCATGTGCTGGCCCGGATCGCGGGGTCGCCGGTGGCGGGGTAGCCGAAAGATCGAATCACGGTCACACTGAAGGTGATTCGATCTAGTGCCGGGAGGTCCTCATGGATCCCGATAGCGATGACGCCGAGGGCGGGCCGACGCGCCTGCTGGATTTCATAGCGCGGCGGGAGGCCGAGTCCGCCGCCGCACTGGCCGCGGCCCGAATCGGTTCCGGAAAGGAGCCGTTCAGCCTGGAGGCCCTGCGCGCCGCCTACGACCTCACCCTCGATCTGGGTACCCGGCCGCTCACCGCGGCCGATGTCGCGGAGTACGAGCGTCGCTACTACCTCACCACCCCGCCCGACATCCGGACGGTCGCGCAGTTCGGCGAATACCTGTACTCGCTCTACATCAACGAGGTGGGCTGAGGTCGCGGTGCGCGGCTGTGGCGGCCGGCGCTACCAGGGTGTGGCGGTGAGGCCGAGTCGACCCAGAGTGGTGCTGGCGAGGTCGCGTAGGTCCGCGGCGGTGGGGATGCGTTGGGGGTCGAGGCCGACCAGTCCGAGGGTGTAGGTGTCGGCGATGCGGGTGAAGTAGGCGGAGAGGCGGGTGCGTGGGAAGGCGTCGGCGCGCAGGCCCGGGTGGATGGCGCGGGCCGCCACGCCCGTGCACTGGTGTGGGCCGAGGGTGAGCAGCGAGTCCGGGAGGGTTCCGATATTGGAGCACAGGATGTCTCGCTCGCCCGCGCCGCGGGCCAGCGCGTGCGCCCAGCGGTCCGGGAGCACCTGGAGCAGTTCCTCGGGCATACCGCCCGGGCTGGTCATGCGGTGTTCGTAGGCGGCGCGGGCGCGGTGGCGGATGGTGGCCGGGGTGTCGGTGCGGCGCACGGCGATCTCGGTCATGGCGAGGTCGTTGTCCACCCGGGGTTCGTCGCGGGTGTCCACCGGGAGGCTGACGGCGATCTCGGGCTCGGGAAAGCCCGTGGACCACAGCATATTCGCCACCGCGTGCACGAAGAGACTGTTGGCGGTGCCGCCGTGGGCAACGGCAACGCGGTTCCAGTCGCGGGCCGGGATCTGGAGTACGGCGCTGCGCGGGGCGGCGTCGGGGTGGTCGGGCGGTGTTTCTCGTGCCGAAGGAGAAGGTGGTCGGCGGGGGATGCCGCGGCGCAGTGCGCGGGCGGTGCCGCCCAGCACGACGGACCATTGGCGGCGGGCGTCCGCCCAATCCGAGTGGGGGGCCGCGGGTGTCGCCAGCGGTGTGCCCGCCAGCGCGTTGTCCACGGCCAGGGTGAGGGCGCGGCCGTCGGCCAGGGCGTGTGAACACGTCAGGGCGACAACCGATCCGCCGTCGTCGAGTGGTGCGGCCGAGAGCCGCCAGCCCGGACCGAATTCCGGATCGAGGTCCGCACCCTGACCGTCGGCCCACTCCAGCAGGGTGTGCGCGGCCAGCGGCTCACCGGCCAGCACCAGCGGATGCGCCCAGCCGGTCACCTGCCAGCGGGGCCGCGCCCCCGGAATCCGCGACCGCACCACCCGCCGCCCCAGCGGCCCCGTTCGCAACGCCTCGTGCACATCCCGCAGCAACTCCGACCCCACCCGGTCGGCGGTACGCCAAATCCCCTGCAGTGCGATCGGCGTGCCCATACCCCGATGCGCCCGCAGGAACATCTCGTCCACCACGGTCAGCCGGTTCATCGCAGGCAGCGTACCGACCGGTACCGACAACCGGCGAGCTTCGATCCCGGCCGAGTCGATGGGTGCCGCCGAACCCCGATCGCACCGGCCCACCTGATGTCCGCGCATCCGACTCGCCCGACGACCGCGCCCGTTGGTGCGATGGCCGCACCATGGGCGCGGCGGCCACATGGGTTCGCGCGCCGATTCCCGGCGGCCGCACCGGTTGGTGCAATGGTTACGCCGGTTCGCGCGACGTCCGCGCATCCGGCTCGTACGGTGGCCGCATCGATCGGCGGGCGGTCGCAGTGGATCGGCCTGCGCCGGGGTGCGGTGCTGGTGTGTTCG
>NZ_JASCXP010000596.1:0-3174 GCF_030010695.1 Nocardia sp. CC201C | reverse complement strand
ACCGCCGCCACCGAATTCGAGGTGCGCAATCCCGCGACCGGTGAGCGGGCGGGCGTCGTGCCGATCCACTCGGCCGACGAGGTCGCCGCCAAGGTGCGCGAGCTGCGCCTGTTCCAGCCGGAGTGGGAGGCCATCGGCCCGGAGGGCCGCAAGGAGTGGTTGCTCAAACTCCAGGACTGGCTGGTGGACAATACCGATCACCTCGCCGACGTCCTGCAGTCCGAAACCGGCAAGGCGCGCATCGACTCCCTCATCGACCCGGCCTTCGCCGTCGACCTCACCGGCTACTACGCCCGCCGCGCCGCCAAATTCCTCGCCGACGAGCATCCGTCGCCGCACAGCCCGCTGGCCCGGGTGAAGACGCTGACGACGGTGTTCCGCCCCTACCCGGTGGTCGGCGTGATCACGCCCTGGAACTTCCCGCTCGCCATGCCCGCCATCGACGTCATTCCGGCGCTGGCGGCCGGGGCCGCGGTCCTGCTCAAGCCGTCCGAGGTGACACCGCTGTCGGCGCTGGAGCTGGCGCGCGGCTGGGAGGCGATCGGCGCGCCCCCGGTGTTCGCCATCGTCACCGGTGCGGGCGAGACCGGCAAGGCGGTGGTGGACAACGTGGACTACGTGCAGTTCACCGGTTCCACCGGTACCGGCCGCAAGATCGCCGCCGCCTGCACCGAACGGATGATCCCGTTCAGTCTGGAACTCGGCGGCAAGGATCCGGCCATCGTGCTGGCCGACGCCGATCTGGACCGCGCCGCGCACGGCATCGCCTTCGGCGGCCTGTTCAATGCCGGTCAGGTGTGCATCTCGGTGGAGCGGGTGTACGTGGAAGCGCCGGTGTACGACGAGTTCCTGGCCAAGCTGACCGCCGCCGTCAAGGAGATCCGCCAGGGCGTCGACGGCCGCGTACCCGAATACGACATGGGCGCGCTCGCGAACGAGAATCAGGCGCAGATCGTGCAGCGGCATGTGCAGCAGGCCGTCGACGCCGGCGCCCGGGTGCTGACCGGCGGCAAGCGCACCGGTGTCGGCACGCTGTTCGAACCGACCGTGCTGGCCGATGTCGATCACTCCATGACCTGTATGACCGAGGAGACGTTCGGCCCCACGCTGCCGGTCATGAAGGTATCCGACGAGGCGGAAGCCGTTCGGCTGGCCAATGATTCGATCTACGGCCTGTCGGCGTCGGTGTGGAGCGGCGACAAGGCGCGGGCCGAACGCGTGGCCCGCCAGCTCAACGCGGGCGCGGTGAATATCAACGACGTCTTCTCGAACATGTTCAGCTTCGCGCTGCCCATGGGCGGCTGGGGGCTGTCGGGCGTCGGTGCGCGCTGGGGCGGCCCCAACGGGGTGCGCAAGTACTGCCGGCAGCAGGCGATCACCAAACCGCTGCTGCCCACCCAGACCAAGGAACTGCTCTGGTTCCCGTATTCGCCCACCAAGCTCGCCATCGCCATGTCCGCCATGCGTGCGGCCGGCTCACGCGGTATGCGGCGGCTGAGCGTCCAAGCCGTGTTCAACACCTTCTCGGGAAAGAAGTAGATGACCGACTTCAGTTCTGTCGCAGGCAAAATCGTCGTCATCACGGGCGGCGCGCGCGGTATCGGCCTGGCCACCGCCACCGCGCTGCAGGCACTCGGCGCGCGGATCGCCATCGGTGACATCGACGAGGTCACCGTGAAAGAGTCCGGCGCGGCACGGGGTTTCGACCTCTACGACCGGGTGGACGTCACCGATCAGGCGTCGTTCGAGCACTTCCTCGACGAGGTGGAACGGCGACTCGGCCCGATCGACGTGCTGATCAACAATGCCGGGATCATGCCCACCGGCAGGCTGGTGGACGAGCCGGACCAGATCACCCGTCGGATTCTCGACATCAATGTGTACGGCGTGATTCTCGGCTCCAAGCTGGCGATCGCGCGCATGCTGCCGCGCGGGCGCGGGCACGTCATCAATATCGCCTCGCTGGCGGGTGAGACCCATATTCCGGGTCTGGCCACCTACAACGCCAGCAAGCACGCGGTGCTCGGCTTCACCGACACGCTGCGCGAGGAGTATCGCGGCACCGGCGTGCGCTTCTCCTCGGTACTGCCGACGCTGACGAAAACCGAACTGGGCTCGGGCGTTTCGGCGCCGCGCATCCTGCGGCCGGCCGAGCCGGAGGAGATCGCGGACGCCATCGCCGAGCTGATCGTGGCACCCAAATCGAAGGTGCGGATCACGGCCGTGGCCGGGGTCATCTCGCAGGTGGTGGGACTGCTGCCGGAGGCGGTGGGCGACTTCATCGCACGGTCGCTGGGTGCGTCGGACGCCTTCCTCGGCGATGTGGACGCCCAGGCGCGCAAGGCGTACGAGGAGCGGGTGCGCGGCGGCTCCGCCTAGCGCGGCGTTTTCCGTGGGTAGGGTCGGGCACATGGGTAGCGGTGCGGTCTTCGTCGGTCTGTCCACGCTGGACGTCGCCTATGCCGTGGAGCGGTACCCGGAGGAGGACACCAAGGTGCGCGCCGACGGCATGTTCCTGGGCGCGGGCGGTCCGGCTGCCAATGCGGCGGTGGCCTACGCCGGACTCTCCGGGCAGACCCCGAATCTGATCACCGCTCTGGGGAAACACGTCCTGACCGAGCCGATCCGCGAGGATCTGCGGGCGCACGGGGTGGCGGTCGTGGATACCGCATCAGAGCGGACGCAGCGCCCACCGGTGTCGTCGATCGTGGTCGCCACGGGTGCGGGCAGCCGCACCATCGTGTCCGTGGACGGTTCGGAGCAGCGTGACCCGCTGCCCGCGCCGGATACGGCGCGCTGGGCCGACGCGTCCGTGCTACTCGTGGACGGCCACTATCCCGAACTCGGCCTGCTCGCCGCCGCGTCGGCCCGACGGCTCGGCATACCCGTGGTGCTGGACGCGGGCCGCTGGCGCGAAACCCATCACGACCTGCTGCCGCTGGTGGACATCGCCATCTGCTCGGCGGCCTTCGTCCCGCCGGATACCGCGCCCGCCACCGACGCGGTGCTGGATCGGCTCCTGGCGCTGGGGCCGCGAGCGGTCGCGGTATCGCGTGGGGCGCGGCCCATCCGCTATGCCACCGCCGACGGTCGCGGGGAGATCCCGGTGCGGGCCCCGCGGGGCCGGGGCACCCACCGCGCGGGGGGAATACAGGAACGCCCCGTGTGGCAATT
>NZ_JASCXP010000595.1:0-3182 GCF_030010695.1 Nocardia sp. CC201C | reverse complement strand
TCCAGCGCCGCGAACCCGCCGGAGCGGAGCGGAGGCAATCAAACACAGTGTGGGATACTGGGCAGCGGATGTAGCCGACGCCGGTCACTAGCGGCAGGTGGCGGCCACAACCGAGGCACCGCAGCATGACGGACGGTCATCGCTGCCGCCGGCAGCTTCCGAGACTCGGCTGTCGGGCGGCACGCTGGATGAACGCTCGTGCGGTGGTGTTGAGCCAACCAGCCAGGCGCCGCGTGACCAGTTAGCCGAACGACGACAACAACAGGCGAACACCGGACACGCGGGGCGAGACCATACGACCTCGAGCCCACCGGGCACCGAGGCGAACGGACAGTGCCCCCGCGTCGGCCGCGTCACTCCCAGAGGGACGCGCCCGGGGGTCCGAGGAGAATTCGTGGCCGAACAAGAGCCGCAGGACGCATCGCAGGTGAACGGTGAAGGGGAGGCGGGCCGTTCGGGACAGGGACAGTCGGCTACCGCCCCGGCCGCCGAACAGTTGCCGGAACGGATCCGAGTGCACGCACTGGCGAAGTTGCTGGGCACGACCAGCAAACGCATCCTTGCCCACCTGACCGAGATGGGCGCGCAAGCCCGCAGCCCCCAATCCAGCCTGGACCGCACCGTCGCCGAAACCGTGCGTGACGCGTTCGGGCCGCGTGACGTGGCGGTGACCGCCGCGACCGTGCCCGGCGACGCCGCCCCGGGCACCGCCGCCCCGACGTCCGGGACCGTAGCCGCCGAGGCGACCGCGGCCGAGACCAGGGCAGTGGTGGCCGCGGCCGATCAGGCCGCCGCGACCGTCGACGAGGCCATTGCCGCGGGCGACGACCGGGCCGCCGACGAGCTGGCCGCCGAGGAGGTCGAGCAGGCCGAGGCCGCCGAGTCGACCGCCGCGCACAAGCCGACCACCCTGTTCGCCAGTCCGTTCCAGTCCGTGGCACCGGCCGCCGAGGAATCCGTGGTCTTCGAGCCCCCCGCCGTGGTGGCCGCACCGCTGTTCCTGCCGCCGGACGCCACCGCCGCCGAGGAGTTGCGCCGCAAGCGCCGCGTCGAGCGCAAGCCCAAGGAGGAGCCGGTCGAGGAGACCGCGCCCGCCGCCGAGGAGCCCGCGACCGCCGAGGAGCCCGCACCCGCCGAGGACGGCACCGACGAGGGCGACTGGGACGAGAACCGCGACAAGAACGACGGGGCCTCCCGCCGTCGCCGCCGGGGCCGTCGCGGTCGTGGCCGAGGTCGCGGCGAGCAGCAGAACGAGGGCGAGGACAACGCCTCGGAGTCCGAATCGGATACCGACGACGAGGACGAGACGCGGACCGCCGCCGCCGAGGCGTCGGCCGAGGGCGAATCCGGCGAGGATGACGCCGAGGAGTCGGCCGTGCCGGAGGGCGCCAGTTCCCGCCGTCGCCGTCGGCGCCGCCGCCGCAAGGGCGGGGAGGACGGCGACAACGAGCCCGCCGACGACGATCCGCCGAACACCGTCGTGCACGAGCGCGAACCGCGCAACAAGCGGCGCGCCGAGAAGAACGCCGACGAGGTGCAGGGCATCACCGGTTCCACCCGGCTCGAGGCCAAGCGCCAGCGTCGCCGCGACGGCCGCGAGGCCGGTCGCCGTCGCCCGCCGATCCTGACCGAGTCGGAGTTCCTGGCGCGGCGCGAGTCGGTGGACCGCGTGATGGTGGTGCGGGAGAAGCACTTCGCCGAGCACCCGACCTCCACCACCCAGGTGGCGGTGCTCGAGGACAACATCCTGGTCGAGCACTTCGTCACCAGCACCGGGTCGGCCTCCATGGTCGGCAATGTGTACCTGGGCAAGGTGCAGAACGTGCTGCCCTCGATGGAGGCGGCGTTCGTCGACATCGGCCGCGGTCGCAACGGCGTGCTGTACGCGGGTGAGGTGAACTGGGAGGCCGCCGGGCTCGGCGGCAAGGAGCGCAAGATCGAGCAGGCGCTCAGGCCCGGTGACACCGTGCTGGTGCAGGTCTCCAAGGATCCGGTGGGCCACAAGGGCGCCCGCCTGACCACCCAGATCAGCCTGGCCGGTCGCTTCCTGGTGTACGTGCCCGGTGGCACCTCCACCGGTATCTCGCGCAAGCTGCCCGATACCGAGCGCAAGCGGCTCAAGGAGATCCTGCGCGATATCGTGCCGCAGGACGCGGGCGTCATCATTCGCACCGCCTCGGAGGGCGTGAGCGAATCCGAGCTCGCCCGCGACGTGGAGCGGTTGCAGAAGACCTGGCGCACCATCGAGGAGCAGGCCAAGAACGGCTCCGGCGCGCCCAAGACGCTGTACGAGGAGCCCGACCTGCTGGTCAAGGTCGTGCGCGACCTGTTCAACGAGGACTTCTCCAAGCTGGTCATCGAGGGCGAACGCGCCTGGACCACCGTCGAGAACTATGTGCGCACGGTCGCCCCCGACATGCTGAGCCGGGTCGAGCGCCACGACAACAGCGCCGTGGACGTGTTCGGCGCGTTCCGCATCGACGAGCAGCTGGCCAAGGCGCTCGACCGCAAGGTGTGGCTGCCCTCGGGCGGCACCCTGGTGATCGACCGCACCGAGGCCATGACCGTGATCGACGTGAACACCGGTAAGTTCACCGGTTCCGGCGGCTCCAACCTGGAGGAGACGGTCACCCGCAACAATCTGGAGGCGGCCGAGGAGATCGTCCGCCAGATGCGGTTGCGCGATATCGGCGGCATGATCGTCGTCGACTTCATCGACATGGTGCTGGAGTCCAACCGGGATCTGGTGCTGCGCCGCCTCACCGAGGCGCTGGGTCGTGACCGCACCCGCCACCAGGTGTCCGAGGTGACCTCGCTGGGCCTGGTCCAGATGACCCGCAAGAAGCTGGGGACCGGCCTGGTCGAGGCGTTCTCCACCACCTGTGAGCATTGCCACGGGCGCGGCATCCTGGTGCACGACTATCCGGTCGAGTCCGCTCCGGCGGAGGAGGGCGGGGGCCGCCGCGAGGGTCGTCGTCGCCGCAAGGACAAGGGCGAGAAGGCCGCCGCCGCGCCGGAACCGGCCGTGGTGGAGGAGAAGGCCCCGCCGACCGAGGAGAAGGCCGCCGCCAAGCGGGCCCACCCGGTAGCGCTGGCCATGGCCGCCCACCAGGCCGAGGATTCCGCGCACGAGGCCGCCGACGCGGCGTCCGCCGCGGTGGAAGCCATGGATCTGGCGGTGG
>NZ_JASCXP010000594.1:0-3191 GCF_030010695.1 Nocardia sp. CC201C | reverse complement strand
GCAGTGGTCACATCCGGCAAGGTGTTCCTCGTAGTCGCGGCGTTCGGCACGGGTGAGCGCGCCCAGGACGTACGGTCCGTCCCAGGTTTCGTAGGCAGCGCAGGGCTCCCGTCCCGCAACCGTTTCCGTCACTTGGTCACCCCCATCTCCTGTAGCGCCAGCCGGAGCGCCCGCATCCCGTAGTGCATGCGGGACTTCACCGTTCCTTCCGGGATATCCAGTTCCGTGGCGATCTGATGCGTCGACAGCCCGCGGTAGTAGGCGCGCACGATCACCGCCCGGTGGTCCGGACTGAGCCGCGCCAAGGCGTCGGCCACCAGCCAGCCGTCCAGCGCGCGGTCGGCCTGATCCGCCACCGGCTGCTCCGGCGGATGGTCCATCCGGAACTCCCGTCGATTGCGGGCACTGCGGTACTCGTCCACCGCCAGATGCCGGGCGACCGTGAACAGCCACGCGCGGGCCGAATGCGTGGACTGATCCAGCACGGCGGGTCGCTGCCAGGCACGCAGCAGGGTCTCCTGCACGATGTCCTCGGCACGGCCCGGATCGCCGACGAGTCCGTAGGTGTAGCGCCACAGTGCCGTGGCGTGCTCGTCATAGAGCACCCGCAGCAGTTCGGCCTGTTCCTCGGGCATCGGATGCACCTCCCGCTACCCACCCACGACGCAGACCGGCCGCGGGTTCAGATCAATTGCGCTCCACCTCGATCGGATGGGTCGCCAACAGGGAGAGCGGCAGCGGCTGGCGGCGCAGCACCTGCGCCCACAGATCGCCGCGGCCCGCGATGGGATCGCTCGGCAGCGCCGACAGCACGATCCAGTCCCCGCGGTCCAATTCGCCCTCCAGCTGTCCGAAGGTCCAGCCCGCATAGCCCGCGAACACTCTCAGGCCCTCCACCAGCGGCGCGATCACCTCGGGATCGGAATCCAGATCCACCAGCGCCACGCGCCCGTCCACCCTGCGCAGACCCGGTACCTCGGTGACCGGGGTGCCCACCTTCACCAGGGCCAGGCACAGGGCGGCATCGCGTTTCACCGGGCCGCCGATGTACAGCGCGCGCGGCGACGCCGCCACCTCGGCCCAGTTCGGTAGCACGTCGTGCACCGCGGTGTCGCTGGGCCGGTTCAGTACGACGCCCAGACTGCCCGCGTCGTTGTGCTCGATGATGTACACGACGGTGCGCCGGAACGACGGTTCCACCAGGTCGGTCGCGGACACCAGCAGTGTGCCCGGCCGAACCACCTGATCCTCGTGCCGGGATTCGCGTCGAGAACGATCGCCGTGTTCCTCTGCGCGTGCCACCTCGACATCATCGCACCGCTACCCCCCGATTGGCTCGGTTTGTTTTGGTCAAGGGCCCATATCGGGGAGTGCGGCGGGGGCAAACGAACCGAGTTAGGGTTTCCCCATGGAACGTCCCGAGGTCGTCCTCGAGAACAGCGATGCCGTGTACGACTTCTACCGGGAGCATCAGCAGAATCGACTGCAGGCGTGGGGTGCCTACGCGTTGCTCGGGCGTCGCTACCATCCGCGGGTCGCATATGCGCCAGGGGCGCGAGAGCGCCTGCGGGAGTTGATTTCCGAGGGTTGTCCGCTGCTCATCTCGATCAACCACCTCTCCCAGCTCGATCCCTACACCGTTGCCGCGGCGGCTTGGCGCAGCGGGCTGCGGCCCGTGATCGGCCGGACCCGGGTGCTGGCCAAGGATGAGCTGTTCGCCGAGGCAAAGCAGCGCCGCCGGATCGACATGATGGGCGGGATCCCGGTCTTCCGCGGAAAGGACCACGGCATCCGCGCCGTGAACGCCGCGGGGCAGCGGATGATCGAGGTCTGCGCCGAGCGGCTCTTCCGCGGCGACGGCATGGCGGTGTTCCCCGAGGGCACCTGCAATGACGTGGATCCCACCCAGGTCCAGTCGGTGGGCAGCGGCATCGGGCACATCGCCTTCAAGTCCATGAAGTTGGGCGCGGAGCCCGCCCTGGTGAGCATCGGCCTGAGCTACGGTCCGCGATCCGATCCGACCGTGGAGCCGACCAAGGAGCAGGTCAAGTCGGCCAGCTTCTACTTCGGCGTGCCGGTCGTCGACCTGCCCACCCGCCCCGCGGAGATCGCGCGGCTGGTGAAGAGCGAGTTGCAGGCGGCGCTGGACGGAGCTGTGGCGGCGTACTGAGTGCTGGGCCGGTTCAGTGCTGGGGTAGCCCCAGTCGTTCCCTGGACCAGTGCGGAACCAGCGTCAGGTACTCCGGCCGCGACTCCACGAAGTGGTGCACCATCGGGCAGAGCGGCAGGATGCCGAGGCCCTCGTCGCGGGTGGCGTCCAGTGCGCCCTGCACCAGCTTGCGGCCGTAGCCGCGGCCCTCGTACTGCGGGTAGATCTCGGTGTGCACGAAGGCCCGCTCGTTCGCGGTGTCCTGATAGGAGGTCACCCCCGCCACCAGGCCGTCGACCAGTAGCTCGAAGCGATCCAAGGCGGGATTGCGGCGCACCTCGATCGACTCATTCGACTCACTCGACATGGGCACGACGCTATCGGGTGGCCCGTGGTCGATTTGCACCGATTGCCATTACTCGCGCTCCGGGCGTGTCGGGAGATCGGTTCGCGCGGCGACCGGGCGTGGCGCAGGTGGGGGCAGCGGTCGCTCGCCGCAGCGTGCAGACTGTGGTGATGACGCAGAAGGGGCCGCGTCGGGTGGTGCTGGCACCCGACAAGTTCAAGGGTTCGCTCACGGCGGCCGAGGTCGCGGACGCGCTCGCGCGCGGTATCAGGCGCACCGCGCCCGGCGCGGACGTGGTGCGACTGCCCGTGGCCGACGGCGGGGACGGCACCGTGGACGCCTTCCTCGCCGCGGGCTGGACGCGGGTGCACCTGCACGCGCCCGGACCCACCGGCGACCCGGCCCCCTGCTCCTACGCGCGCCGCGGCCGGACCGCGGTCATCGAACTCGCCGCCGTGGTGGGACTGTCGAAACTGCCGGGCGGGCAGCAGGATCCGCTGGGGGCCAGCACCTACGGGCTGGGGGTGGTCGTCGCGCACGCGCTCGAGCATGGCGCGCGGGAGATCGTGCTCGGCCTCGGCGGCAGCGCCTCCACCGATGGTGGCGCGGGCCTGCTACAGGCACTCGGGCTGCGGGTCCTCGCCGCCGACGGCACCGAATTGCCGTGCGGCGGCGCGGCTCTGCGGTTAGCCGCCC
>NZ_JASCXP010000593.1:0-3198 GCF_030010695.1 Nocardia sp. CC201C | reverse complement strand
CGGGCATGGCGGTGCGGGTGAACCAGTCCTTCCATTCGCGGGGGAGGGCGATCTCGGTGCGGCCCGCCTCGCCGACCCGGCGCAGCAGATCCAGCGGGCTCTCGTTGAAGCGGAAGTTGTTGACCGCCGCGGTCACCGCACCGTCTTCCACCAGGTAGACGCCGTCCCGGGTGAGGCCGGTGAGCAGCAGGGTGGCCGGGTCCACCTCGCGGATGTACCACAGGCAGGTGAGCAGCAGTCCGCGTTCGGTGCGTGCCACCATCTCCGCGAGCGAGGCGTCGGTGCCGCCGGTCATGAGCAGGTTCTCACCGGGCGGCGTGACGGCGGCCTCGAATTCGGCGGCGGTGGCGCGCGGATACACCAGGTTGGCGATCGCGCCGTCGCGCAGCCAGTCCACCCGACGCGCGGAGAGTCCGTTGTCGAAGACCGACAGCGACTCCGAGGACGACGGGGTGGCCACGAACGGCCGGTACTCCAGACCGGCGGCGCTCGGATCCGAATACAGGGTGAGCGGAATATCCGTGAGCCGCTCCCCGATCCGGGTGCCGCCCGAACGGGAGAAGGCGGTGTGACCCTCCTGCGCGCCGCGGCCCTCCATACTCCACGCCATGTAGATCATCAGGTCGGCCACCGCGGACGGCGGCAGCAGAGTCTCGTAGCGTCCGGCGGGCAGCTCCACCCGTCGCGCCGACCAGTCCAGGCGGCGGGTCAGTTCGCCCAGCAGGGCGGGGGTGTCGATATCGGTGAAATCGAGGGTGCCCGCGCCGACCCAGGCGCTGGCCAGTTCCGCGCCCGCACCGCGCTTACCGTTGATCTCCACCGACCCGGTGGGCTGCACCCAGCGGCGGCGGATCCCGGTGGAGGTGCCCAGCCAGCTGGAATGCATCTGGTGGTGGGCGAATCCGTAGAGGCGGTCCGCGCCGTCGAAGCCGGCCGCGAGATCGCGGGCCAGGCCCTCGAAGACGGTGATGTCGGTACCGGCGGGGGAGCCGTCCCACGACAGCTCGCCGTCCGGGCCGACGGGGCCGGCCGTCTCCGGGGTCAGCAGCGGCATGGCGTCACGGGCCGGTTCGGCGTCGCGGGCCGCGGCCTCGCTGGCGCGCACCACGGATTCGATCTCGGCCGGATCGACACTGGTGGAACCGACGCTGCCGACCCGGGCGACCCGCGGGCCGTCCCGGAAGATCGAGACGACCGCCCAGTCACGCGACATCGAGGAACCATTGGTGGTCATGGAGTTTCCGGCCCAGCGCAGCGAGGCATCGTGGGCATCGGTGACGATGACGACGGCCTCGTCCGCACGCGAGTGCCGCAGCGCGGTCTCCACCACCTCGGGTGCTGCGATCATGCTGTTCACTGCCCGGCCTCCGTGCGCGTATTGAGGACATTGATCCCGCGGACCAGCACCGACGGGCAACCGTGGCTGACCGCCGCCACCTGACCGGGCTGTGCCTTCCCGCAGTTGAACGCACCGCCCAGCACCCACGTGGACGGGCCGCCGACGGCCTCCATGGCGCCCCAGAAGTCGGTGGTGGTGGCCTGATAGGCGACGTCGCGCACCTGTCCGGCCAACTCGCCGTCGCGAATGCGGAAGAAACGCTGGCCGGTGAACTGGAAGTTGTAGCGCTGCATGTCGATCGACCAGCTCTTGTCGCCGACGATGTAGAGGCCGTCGGCCACCCGGGAGATCAGCTCGGCGGTGGTGGTGTCGCGCTCGGGATCCGGTCGCAGCGACACATTCGCCATGCGCTGGATCGGCACGTGGTGCGGGGAGTCGGCGTAGGAGCAGCCGTTGGACCGATCCAGGCCCAACCGCGGGGCGAAGACGCGGTCGAGCTGATAGCCCACCAGAACGCCGTCCCGCACCAGATCCCAGCGCTGCCCGGCCACCCCGTCGTCGTCGTATCCGACCGAGGCCAGCCCGTGTGGCTCGGTGCGGTCGCCGGTGACATGCATGATCGGGGTGCCGTACCGCAGGGTGCCGAGGGTGTCCGGGGTGGCGAAGGAGGTGCCCGCGTAGGCGGATTCGTAACCGATGGCGCGGTCGTACTCGGTGGCGTGGCCGATGGACTCGTGAATGGTCAGCCACAGGTTGCTGGGATCGATCACCAGATCGGTGCGGCCGGGGACGACGGTCGGGGCGGCCACCTTCTCGGCCAGCCACTCCGGGATGCGCGCGAGTTCGCCGTCCCAATCCCAGACGCCGTCCGCGCCGGTCACGTACTCCCAGCCGCGACCAGCCGGGGCGGCGAGAGTGCGCATGGTGTCGAAGACACCGGCCGCGGTGTCGACGGCGATGGCCTCGAGTTGCGGTTGCAGCCGCACCCGCTGCTGGGTGATGCGGGAGCCGAAGGTGTCGGCGTAGTAGGTCTGCTCCTTGACCTGGTACAGCGACGCCGTCACGTGATCCACGCCGGCGGCGGTGTGCAGCCGCCGCGAATAGTCCAGCAGCAGCGCGGTTTTCTCGGGGGTGGGCACGGTGAAGGGGTCGATGTCGTAGTCCGACACCCACTCCACGCCGTCGTACACCGGCTCGGCGGCGAGTTCGACGCGCTCGCGATTCAATGCCCGCAATGTCGTGGCAACGGTGACCGCGCGGCGCGCCACCTCCGCCGCCGACTCCGGATTCAGCACGGCGTGCGAGGCGAAGCCCCAGGTGCCGTCCACGATCACCCGGACCGCGAAGCCGAGATCGGTACTGTCGCCCACCGACTCGACCCGGCCGTCCCGCAGCCGGATGGACTGCGACACCAGCCGGTGCACCCGCAGATCGGCATAGCTCGCGCCCGCCGACCGCGCCGCCGACAGGGCGGCATCGGCGAGCGCGGCCAGGGGCAGTGCGCGGAACTCGTCGTCCACGGCCTTGGTTGCGATGCTCACCCGGTCCACGCTAAGCCGGAGATCCGACACGCGCCAACCACATCCGCGCGCGAGCCGGAATACACAGCGTGCGAAGGTGCACACGCTGCAACAATGCACGGGCTGCGAAGTCGCACAGCAGGAAACGCGCGCGACAAACCCGTGGACATGCCACGTTTTGCTGCTCGGATGCCGTAGCGTCTGCCCGCGTGCCGCCATCCGCACTTCGTGACCGCAAACGTGAACGCACCCGCCGAGCCCTGCTCGAGGCTGCCGTCGAATTGTTCGAGACCCGAGGCTATGAGGCGACCACGGTCGCCGATATCGCCGCCACCGCCG
>NZ_JASCXP010000592.1:0-3221 GCF_030010695.1 Nocardia sp. CC201C | reverse complement strand
CATATCGAGATCCTTGACCTGACCGATGAGGTCCTCCAGCGCGGCCGGGGGCAGCGCGCCGGGCTGCGCGAAGACGAGCACGCCCTCGCGGAAGGCCATGATGGTCGGAATCGAGCGGATCTGCGCCGCGGCGGCGAGCCCCTGCTCCGATTCGGTGTCGACCTTGCCGAACACCACATCGGGGTGCTTCTCGGACGACGCCTCGTAGGTCGGTGCGAAGCTCTTGCACGGGCCGCACCAATCGGCCCAGAAATCGACGAGCACCACGTCGTTTCCGGTCACGACCTCATCGAAGTTCTGCTCGGTAAGAGTCTGGGTGGCCATGGCATCCTCTCGTGTCGGTTTCGCCCGGTCCAACACCGGACGATGCGGTTGTGTTCCCTACCCGACCGGCCACTCGCGCCGCCGATCACCGTCCCACCGTCGTATACCCACAACCGTAGCCGGGAAATCCCCGTCCCGGCTGACGGCCTCCAGGGCCATCGGCAACTGGGCCGGGGTCACACGCCTGGCCAGTGTGACATGTGGGGTCCACGCGTCGGGACGCACGTTCGAGGGGATACCCGGGCAGGGGGAGATGACACCGAACAATCGGCGTTGTAGATCCAGCAGGGGGAGGGAGGGGACGACGGCGCGGACCAGGATCGGGCGGCGGGCGCCGAAGATGAGGAGGCCGCCGAGGCGGACGGGGAGGGGGGTGAAGGGCTGGCGGGCCAGGG
The DNA here is from genome assembly GCF_030010695.1 of Nocardia sp. CC201C. Lineage (NCBI taxonomy): Bacteria > Bacillati > Actinomycetota > Actinomycetes > Mycobacteriales > Nocardiaceae > Nocardia > Nocardia sp. CC201C. The sequence goes on along the minus strand of NZ_JASCXP010000592.1, from coordinate 2,502 downwards.
ATGTGTCCAGGCGGGGCCAGATTTCGCGGGCGACGGCGACGGTGATGTGGGGGCGGTGGGTCGCGTCGGGGGAGTGCAGGCCGGCGTCGGCCAGCAGGCGCCACTGTTCGCGGACGGTGGCTTCCGCCGCCTCGTCGAGGATCAGTTCGACCGACTGGACCACAGGTGGACGATACGCGGGGATACCGGCAGCGGGCGAGCGGCGGCGCGGGCGCGCGGGCCGGACGCGGATGATTCGGGCCGGTTCGGCGGAATCGCGGTGGTTGCGGGAGGATTACCGGCATGAGTGACGGCGGGAATCTGCGGCTGGGCCTGATCGAGGGGGACGGGATCGGACCGGAAGTGGTGCGCGCTGCCCGCGAGGTGGTGGACGACGCGCTGGAGGTGGTGCGGATGCCGGCGGTGGAATGGGTGCCGCTGCTGATCGGGCATGCCGCCATCGCGGAGTTCGGGGATCCGGTGCCCGAGACGACGCTGAAGGGCCTCGAAGGGGTGGACGCGTGGATCATGGGTCCGCACGACAGCGCGTCGTATGCGGCCGAGTACCGGACCGGGCTGCCACCCGCGGGCGCGGTGCGCAAGCGGTTCGGTCTGTACGGCAATATCCGCCCGGCGCGCGCGATGGCGGGGGTGCGGGCGGTGGCCGCCGAGATGGATCTGGTCATCGTGCGCGAGAACAGCGAGGGCCTCTACGCCGACCGCAATATGTATGCCGGAGCGGGCGAGTTCCGGCCGACCCCGGATGTGGCCCTGGCGGTCGGTGTTTTCACCCGCACGGCCATCGAGCGCATCGCCCGGCTCGCCTTCGAGGTGGCCGAGACTCGGCGCAAGAAGGTCACCATAGTGCACAAGGCCAATGTGCTGCCCATGACCACGGGACTGTTCCGCGAGGTGTGCTACGAGGTCGCCGAACGGTATCCGAATGTCGAGGTGACCGATGAGCACGTGGATGCGATCACGGCCCTGCTGGTGCGCACGCCCGCTGCCTTCGATGTGCTGGTCACCGAGAACCTGTTCGGTGACATCCTCTCGGACCTGGCGGGCGAGCTGAGTGGTTCGCTCGGGATGGCACCCTCGCTGAACTGCTCGGACACCCACGCCATGGCGCAGGCCGTGCACGGCGCGGCACCCACCCTGGCCGGGCACAACCGGGCGAATCCGCTCGCGCTCATCCGTTCCGCCGCCATGATGCTGCGCTGGTTGGCCAACCGCGACGGCCGTTCCGCACTGCACCGCGCCGCCGATCGCATCGACAACGCGGTTGCGGAGACGTTGCGGGCCGGAGTCGCCACATCCGATTTGGGTGGGTTAGCATCTACCACCGAATTCACCGAGCAGGTGCGGGCACGTCTGCACCGCTGGTGAGCGATGTCCGGCGCGTAACGGGCACGCGCCAGCGTGTCGCGGATTAATCTTCCGTTACCGATCCGCGCGGAATGTCCGACTCGTCTACGTTTCGAACGGCGGGCGACGCCCGGATGTCGCGTAACCGAACTGTGGAGGACCTGTGTCTGTTCGATTTTTCCGCGGGCGTGCCCTGCGGGCCGCCTGTGCGCTCGCCGGCGGCGTCCTGGTGCTGACCGCGTGTAGCAACACCGAGAGCAGCGGCCCCGAGGTCGCCAAGGTCGAGGGCATCAGCAAGGTGGACGCCATCGCGGCGCAGCTGCCGGAGGACATCAAGAACTCGGGCAAGCTCATCGTCGGCGTCAATGTGCCCTACGCCCCCAACGAGTTCAAGGACCCGGCCACCGGTGAGATCATCGGCTTCGATGTGGACCTGATGGACGCGATCGCCCAGGTGCTCGGCGTGACCGCCGAATACCAGGAGTCCGACTTCGAGAAGATCATCCCGTCCATCGAGGTCGGCACCTACAACCTCGGCATGTCGTCGTTCACCGACAACAAGGAGCGCGAGCAGACCGCCGACTTCGTCACCTACTTCAACGCGGGCAGCCAGTGGGCTCGCCAGGTGGGCTCGGACGTGGACCCGGAGAACGCCTGCGGTAAGCGGGTCGCGGTGCAGCGCACCACCGTTCAGGACACCGACGAGATTCCTGAGCGCAGCGCCAAGTGCATTGCCGAGGGCAAGCCGGAGATCGTGAAGGTGGCCTACGACGAGCAGAGCGCCGCCGCCACCGCGCTGGTGCAGGGCCAGGTGGACGCCATGTCGGCCGATTCGCCGGTCACCGCCTACGCCATCAAGGAAGCCAACCGGGACGCGAAGGTGATCGAGGCCGCCGGTCCGATCTTCGACTCCGCCCCCTACGGCTGGCCGGTCAAGAAGGGCTCGCCGCTGGCCCCGGTGCTGCAACAGGCCATGCAGTACCTGATCGACAACGGCCAGTACCGGCAGATCGCCGAGAATTGGGGTGTCGAAGAGGGCGTGATCGCCAAGTCGGTCATCAACGGCGCACAGGGCTGATCACACACGATGTCCGATAAGTTCGAGAAGCCGGAGTCCGCCCCCCCCCCCCCCCCCCCGGCGGCCCCCGCAACACCCCC
>NZ_JASCXP010000591.1:0-3271 GCF_030010695.1 Nocardia sp. CC201C | reverse complement strand
GCCGCGGCGTTGCTCGTCGTGGTCGCCGGTGCCTTCGCCGTGCACTGGATGCGGCATCCCGAGGCGGCGCGGGCACACGGTCGCCATCCGGTCATGGCGCACTTCTACGGCGCACCGCCCATGGCGCTGCTGACCGTCGGCGCGGGCACCCTGCTGCTGGGCGCCGACGTGATCGGAATGCGGGCCGCGGTCGCCGTCGACTGGGTGCTGTGGTCGGCGGGGACCGTACTCGGTCTGCTGACCGCGCTGGTCATCCCCTATCGAATGATCAGCGGACAGCCCAGCCGCCCCGAGGCCGCGTTCGGTGGCTGGCTCATGCCGGTCGTGCCGCCCATGGTCTCCGCCGCCACCGGCGCGCTGCTGATCCCGCATCTCCCCGCTGGCCAACCGCGGTTGACCATGATGTTCGCCTGCCTGGCCATGTTCGGGCTGAGCCTCATCGCCGCCGTCATCACCATCACCCTGATCTGGTCGCGGCTGCTGCACCACGGTCCGCCCGCCGCGGAATCGGTGGCCACCGTGTGGATCGTGCTCGGCCCGCTGGGCCAGTCGGTGACCGCCGCCGGGATGCTCGCCAATGCCGCTCCGGTCGCGCTGCCGGATCCCTACGCCCGGGGCCTGCTCGTCTTCTCGGTGGTATTCGGCGTCGCCGTCTGGGGATTCGCCATGCTGTGGCTGGGTCTGGCGCTCGCGGTCACCCTCCGGCACCGCACGGTCATGCCCTTCAACCTCACCTGGTGGGGCTTCACCTTCCCGGTCGGTACCTGCGTCACCGGCAGCAGTGCACTGTATGCCCATACCGGGGCCGATCTCTTCGCCGTCGCCGCGGTGGGACTGTACGCGTTGCTGGTGGGCGCATGGGTCGTGGTCGCCGGACGCACCCTCGCCGGAATCCGCGCGGGCGTACTGCTCCGGCCGCCCGCTCCGGTAGCCGCCTGACCTGCGGCACACGGTGATTCGACAAGTGGCGATCGCGCCGGAACCCAATCGTTTCGGCGCACCACGCATTTCCGCACACCCTGCCGCCTTGCACTCGCTGCATCATTGCGGCGCATGCCTTTCGGACCGGGCCGATGCGTCCGGCGACATCCGTGCTCAGGCGCGGCGCGTCGGGCGGTTGTGGCTGTTCGGCCGCGGGCGCGGCTGCGGGCGCGCCGCCACCGTCGGGCGGTTCGCCCAGGACTCGAAGACGACCAGCGCCACGGCCGCCGCGATCAAGGCCAGCGCCACCGCCGTCGACTGCAAGATGACCACACAGATGGCGGCCGCTTCCAACAGCCCCAGCACCGGGGCCCACACGAAGAAGTCCGGCGTCCCGAAGGCCCGACCCTGCATTGATTCTCACCCACCATCCGGCTCGTGGCGGCGCGCCGCCGATTGTCCCGAGATGCTATCGGTGGTGCGGCGGCTTCACAGCGCTGGGGAATCCAGTTCGCTCACCAGCCACCGACCGTCCGCCTGCTCCTCCAGCGTCACGACCATCGGCAGGGTGAGGCTCTCCGACTCGACCGTCGCATTACCGCGCGTCTGCTTGGCGATGGCGATCGTGCGGGCGGTCGTGCCCGCCATCGATACGAAGCCGCAGTGCACCTCGTCGAGACGGCTGCTGACCTGAACATTCACCATCGCGTCGCGCAGCGCCCCGCTGCTTCCGGCGAACGACTCGTGCCACGATCCCGTGGTCGCGGCCAGCACGCTGTCGAAGTACGAGTCGAGATCGGTGTGGTCGTAGGTGCTCACCAATGTCACGAAGGCGCGGGTCGCCTCGACCGCCGCCTGTTCCCGGTCATCGACGTACTGAGCCTCGAGTACTTCCTGGCGCAAGGTGGTCGCGCTGTCCCGCTCGTCGGCGTACCGCGTGTAGGCCAGACCGGCCGCGCCGATCCCCGCGACCGCGACCATCGCGCAGACCATCGCCGTGACGATCGCGCCCACGGAACGCCGCGACCCCGCACTCGGCGGCGGGTACTGCCCCGGCCGCGCCCCTACGGGCGACCGACCGCCATCGTGCCCCATCCACCGCGTTGCCCCCGGATTCGGTTGCGGCGGTTGCGGAATCCGTTGCTCGTGCTCGGGTGTGGACATGCGGGGCTCCCCTCCGGTCGATAGTGGCGACATCGTAACCGCCGCCACCGACCGGCGACCCCCGCCGCTCCCCTCGCACGTAACACGTTGACCGCCAGTCCGATTCAGCAACCACAGAACAACGACGGGACTGTGCGATGAACGAGCCGCGCCCCTGGCCACGCTGGCTGCGGTGGGCGAGACAGCTACTGGGAGCGGCGGCCGCCGTGGCCCTGGTCACCGGCGCGTTCGCCATCCTCGCCCCCACCATCGACCACGATCGCCCCCAATCACCGATGTACCCGCTGCCACCGGTCGTGTCCAAGCCCCTCGACACCGGCCAATGGCCCGCCCATCGCAGCCCCGGCACGGAACTGCCCGAAATATCGGACGAAACCGAACGCTACCGCCGCCCCGCCCCCGCGCAACGCCCCACGGGCAGCCAGCCTTAACCATCCGGCACTCGGTACGGCGTCCGACGCAGCCCGTTCAACACCAGAGCGAACGCACCCTCTCCTACAGCGATGTCGCGCGCAAGGCATCGATCAGGATCGATATTCCGGTACAAGGTGGCAGCCTATCTCGAAGTGCCGGGTTCCGATATCGAAGGAAGCGAGAGTGAATGCCCTGAGTCTTGCTCGCCAACGCACGAATCGAAATATGACGAGCAGGCCGAAAGCACACGGAAGAATTGGATTCTCATGTGAAGCTGTTTGATTCACATTCTCTTTTCAATTCTGCCGCAATAGGTTTCGCGGTAGAATAGCTGTATGAATTCGGAGGGGGAAATCCAGCAGTGCGATTCCGCGCTCGCCGCACTGGCGACCGCGATCGACACACTGCTGGCCGAGGACCTGACCGGATTCACCGACACCGCATTCGCTGCCCGCATCCAGGGATTGGAAGCGTGTCGCCGTCGCCTCGAGACGGTAGGGCATCGACACGTGATCGAGATCAACGACCGACAGTTGTGGACCACGACCGGATCGGTGGGGTTGTACCGGTACCTGGTGGAAACCCTGCGGCTAGCGAAGGCCGATGCCGTCGCGCGGGTGAAGGGTGCCGCGCAGTTGGGAGTGATGACCAGTGCCTACGGGGAGAAGTGTGAACCCCGTTTGCCCGCTACCGCGGCCGCCCTGGCTGCGGGGGTGATCTCGGGGGATCATGCGCGGGCGGTGATGCGGGTGATGGACCGCATCCCCGACGC
>NZ_JASCXP010000590.1:0-3303 GCF_030010695.1 Nocardia sp. CC201C | reverse complement strand
CCCGCCCGACCCCCGGGGGGGCGGGGCTTCGGCGACCGTGCCGCGGGCTCAGTGCCCGAGGGCTCCCGTGCTCAGGAAGCCGAGCAGATCGTGGCGGGTGATCACCCCGACCGGCTTGCCGTCCTCGACCACCATGAGGGCGTCGGTCTCCTCCAGCGCCTTGGTGGCGGCGGACACCGGTTCACCCGAACCGATCAGCGGGAACGCGGGGCTCATATGCTGCTTGACCGAATCGGTGAGGTGGGCACGACCCTCGAACACCGCGGACAGCAGATCGCGTTCGGACACGCTGCCCGCGACCTCCCCCGCCATGACGGGCGGCTCCGCGCCGACCACCGGCATCTGCGAGACACCGTATTCGCGCAGGATCTCGATGGCGTCGCGCAGCGTCTCCTGCGGGTGGGTGTGCACCAGATCGGGCAGCGCGCCGGACTTGCCGCGCAGCACGTCGCCGACGAGCGGTTCGGTGGCGGTGGAACCGTCCAGGCGCGAGCGCAGGAAGCCGTACGAGCTCATCCAGTCGTCGTTGAAGATCTTCGACAGGTAGCCGCGGCCGCCGTCGGGCAGCAGCACCACGACCACCGCGTCCGGATCGCGCTCGGCCACCCGCAGCGCCGCCACCACGGCCATACCGCAGGAGCCGCCGACCAGCAGCCCCTCCTCGCGGGCCAGGCGACGGGTCATATCGAAGGAGTCGGCGTCGGAGACGGCGATGATCTCGTCCGGGACGGCCGGGTCGTAGGCGCTGGGCCAGAAGTCCTCGCCCACCCCCTCGACCAGGTAGGGGCGGCCGGTGCCGCCGGAGTACACCGAACCCTCCGGATCCGCGCCGATGATCTTCACCGTGCCGCCGGAGACCTCCTTGAGGTACCGACCGGTGCCGGTGATGGTGCCGCCGGTGCCGACGCCCGCCACGAAGTGGGTGACCTTGCCCTCGGTGTCGCGCCAGATCTCCGGGCCGGTGGTCTCGTAGTGCGAGTCCGGACCGCCCGGGTTGGAGTACTGGTCCGGCTTCCACGCGCCCGGGATCTCGCGCACCAGGCGGTCGGAGACGTTGTAGTAGCTCTGCGGGTCCTCGGGCGCGACGGCGGTCGGGCACACCACGACCTCGGCGCCGTAGGCACGCAGGACGTTGCGCTTGTCCTCGCTCACCTTGTCCGGGCAGACGAACACGCACTTGTAGCCGCGCTGCTGCGCGACCAGCGCCAGACCCACGCCGGTATTGCCGGAGGTGGGTTCGACGATCGTGCCGCCCGGCCGTAGCAGCCCGGCCTGCTCGGCGGCGTCGATCATCTTGACGGCGATGCGGTCCTTGGAACTGCCGCCGGGATTGAGGTACTCGACCTTCGCGGCCACCAGTCCCGAGTTCGGACCCACCACGGAGTTCAGCCGGACCAGCGGGGTGTTTCCGATCAGATCGACGACATGGTCAGCAATGCGCATGCCCCCCATCGTTGCAGAAAGGAGATCGGGGCCTGCGCGCACATCGGCCGATGGCGGGGCGCGCCACACTACCCTGGGCAGCTATGACGTCGCCGACGAGCGTTCGCAGTGCCGCGGTGTTCGGAAGTCTCGCCTGTGCCGCAACGGTGTTCGCGGCCACGCCCGCGGCCGCGGCGGCCGTCGAATTCCCGCAGGTGCCGAGCCTGATGCGGAACGGATACTGCGGAGGCGCGATCCGCAGCTGGGCGGAGACCGGGCCGGAGTATCCGGGCCGGGCGATCGTCAATGTGCAGGCGCTGCCGATCGGCGGGCTGGGGCCGGGCACGTATTCGGCCGCACCGCTGTGCGAGACGGTCACCACGGTCGCCTGGCGGAATGTGGACACCGGCGCGGCGGGCGAGTACCGGGTCACCGTGGTGGCGGGGATCTACGGCAGCATCCAGTACGCGCAGTTCCAGGACACCGGGCCGGGACGGGTCGACGTGACGATCTTCACGGACATGCCGAATGTGCCGCAGCACGGCAGTTTCGTCGTTCCCGCACCGCCCCCGCCGCCCGCCGAGCCCGACGAGCAGTGAGAAATCCCACCGTCACTGAACGGGATACCGGCATACCGGATGTTTCCCCGCTCACACGGCCGTCGTAGATTCGAATGCGGTTCCACCCCTGCGAGTAAGGAGTCCTCATGCCAGAGGCCGTCATCGTTTCGTTCGCCCGTTCACCTATCGGCCGCGCAGGCAAGGGTTCGCTGGTGAGCATGCGCCCCGACGACCTCACGGCGCAGATGGTGCGCGCGGCCCTGGACAAGGTGCCCGCCCTCGCGCCGACCGATATCGACGATCTGATCCTGGGCTGCGGTCAGCCCGCCGGTGAGGGCGGCTTCAATATGGCCCGCTCGGTCGCCGTGCAGCTGGGTTACGACACCCTGCCCGGCGTCACCCTCAACCGCTACTGCTCGTCCTCGCTGCAGACCACCCGGATGGCCTTCCACGCCATCAAGGCCGGCGAGGGCGACGTGTTCATCTCCGCCGGTGTGGAGACGGTGTCGCGCTTCCCGAAGGGCACCGCCGACGGCTGGCCCGACACCCACAACCCGCTGTTCGCCGACGCCGAGGCGCGTACCGCCAAGCGCGCCGAGGGCGGGGCCGAGGTGTGGACCGACCCGCGCGAGAACGACATCCTGCCCGACGTCTACATCGCCATGGGCCAGACCGCCGAGAACGTCGCCCAGTTCACCGGCATCTCCCGCGAGGAGCAGGACCACTGGGGTGTGCGGTCGCAGAACCGGGCCGAGGAGGCCATCAAGTCCGGTTTCTTCGAGCGTGAGATCACCCCGGTGACGCTGCCCGACGGCACCGTGGTCTCGACCGACGACGGCCCCCGCCCCGGCACCACCTACGAGAAGATCTCGCAGCTGAAGCCGGTCTTCCGCCCCGACGGCACCATTACCGCCGGTAACGCCTGTCCGCTCAACGACGGTGCGGCGGCGCTGGTGGTCATGAGCGACACCAAGGCCCGCGAGCTCGGCCTGACCCCGCTGGCCCGCATCGTGGCGACCGGCGTCTCGGGCCTGTCGCCCGAGATCATGGGCCTCGGCCCGATCGAGGCGGTGCGCAAGACCCTGAAGACCGCCAACATGACCATCGACGACCTCGATCTGTACGAGATCAACGAGGCGTTCGCGGTGCAGGTGCTCGGTTCGGCCCGCGAACTGAACATGGACCTGGACAAGCTGAACATCTCCGGCGGCGCCATCGCCCTCGGCCACCCCTTCGGCATGACCGGCGCCCGCATCACCGCCACCCTGATCAACAACCTCCAGACCCAGGACAAGCAGTTCGGCCTGGAGACCATGTGCGT
>NZ_JASCXP010000589.1:0-3306 GCF_030010695.1 Nocardia sp. CC201C | reverse complement strand
CAGCGCCGCGAACCCGCCCGGAGCGGAGCGGAGGGCAGATATACACAGCCTCGACCTGTCGGTGTACGCCGACGCTCCGGTCACCGATGCCGATCGCCGCGCCCCGCTGCGGTCCGGCAACACCGCGTACGTGATCTTCACCTCCGGTTCGACCGGTCGTCCGAAGGGTGTCGCGGTCTCGCACGCCGCCATCGTCAACCGCCTGGTGTGGATGCAGTACGAGTACCGCATCGGCACCGACGACGTGGTCCTGCAGAAGACGCCGGCCACCTTCGACGTCTCGGTGTGGGAGTTCTTCTGGCCCTTGCAGATCGGCGCCCGCCTGGTGCTGGCCGCGCCGGACGGCCACCGCGATCCGGCCTATCTGACCGAACTCATCGCCCGCGAAGCCATCACCGTCGCCCACTTCGTGCCCTCCATGCTCGCCGTCTTCGTAGCCGCCCTCGACACCACCGACATCAACCCCCCAGCCACTGTCGGGAATGCCCCAGTCACTGACGGCGACGCCCCGGTGGTTCGCGGCGCGTCCCGGTTCTGGACTGAGCGGAGCGGAGGAGCGAAGCGGGGGAGCGGAGGGAGGGAAGAACCGGGACTTTCAGCGCCGCGAACCCCGCCGGAGCGAAGCGGAGGCAATCGAACACAGCGGGGGAGCGGAGGGAGGGAAGAACCGGGACTTCCAGCGCCGCGAACCCGCCGGAGCGAAGCGGAGGCAATCAAACACAGCACCCGCCCGGAGCGAAGCGGAGGGCAAATCAAACACGTGTTCGCTTCCGGTGAGGCGTTGCCGTCCCGGTCCGCGCAGCGGCTGCGGGAGTTGACCGGGGCCCGGCTGCACAATCTGTACGGTCCGACCGAGGCCGCCGTCGACGTCACGTATCACGAGGTCACCGACGCCGACGTCGATACCGTCCCGATCGGTGTTCCCGTGTTCAACACCCAGGTGTATGTGCTGGACGCCCGCCTGCGCCCGGTTCCGGCGGGTGTCGCGGGCGAGCTGTACCTCGCCGGGGACCAGCTCGCCACCGCCTATGTGGCGCGGCCCGATCTGACCTCGGATCGGTTCGTGGCCAACCCGTTCGGCGACGGCGCCCGCATGTACCGCACCGGTGACCTGGTGAGGTGGAATGCCGACGGTGAGCTGGAATACCTGGGACGCACCGACTTCCAGGTGAAGCTGCGCGGTCTGCGCATCGAACTCGGGGAGATCGAAGCCGCCCTGGGCGAGGTGGACGCCGTCACGCAGGCGGTGGTCGTGGTGCGCCGCGATCAGCGCACCGGCGATCAGCTGGTCGCCTACCTCACGGCGGCCGGTGACATCGACCCGCAGCGTGTCAAAGCTGAGGTGGCGCAGCGGCTTCCGGCGTACATGATGCCGAACGCGATCGTGGTGCTGGACGAGCTGCCGCTCAATGCCTCCGGAAAATTGGATCGCGGGGCGCTGCCCGCTCCGTCCTTCGCCGCCGAGGTCTACCGCGCCCCCGTCACCGCGGCGGAGCAGACGGTGGCCGCGGTTTTCGCCGAGGTGCTCGGCCGCGATCGGATCGGCCTGGACGACGACTTCTTCGAGCTCGGCGGCAACTCGCTCATCGCCACCCGCGTGGTGGCCCGGCTCTCGGCGGCGCTCGCGGCCGATATCGAGATGCGGGCGGTCTTCGAGGCTCCCACGGTGGCGGCACTGGCCGCGTACGCCGCCGCCCGGACCGGCACCGCCCGCGATCGTGCGCCGCTGGCTCCGGCTCCGCGGCCGGAACGGATTCCGCTGTCCCCGGCCCAGCAGCGCATCTGGCTGCTGAACCGACTCGAGACCACCGCCGCCGTCTACAACATCCCCCTGGTGGTGCGCCTGTCCGGTGCGCTCGACACCGCCGCGCTCGGAGCGGCCGTGGCCGATGTGGAGGCGCGGCACGAGGTGCTGCGCACCAGCTACCCCGACACCCCGAACGGTCCGGTGCAGCGGATTCGACCGCCGGATGCCGCGGCGAACGACCTGGTCCCGATCGACCTCGTCCCTGTCGACACCGCCCCTACGCGCCTGGCCGACGACATCGCCGCCGTCGTGGCCCCCGGCTTCGACGTCACCACCGATCCGCCGTTGCGGGTGTCGCTGCTGCGGCTGGCCGCCGACGACCACGTGCTGGTCTTCGTCGTCCATCACATCGCCGCCGACGGCTGGTCGCTGGCTCCGCTGGCCCGCGACCTGGTCACCGCCTACACGGCCCGGACCCGCGGCGCGGCTCCGGACTGGACGCCATTGCCGGTGCAGTACGCCGACTACGCCCTCTGGCAGCGCGCCCTGCTCGGCCCGGACGATGATCCCGAATCGCTGGCGGGACGGCAACTCTCGTACTGGCGGCGGCAGTTGGCCGAACTGCCGGAGGAACTGCGGCTGCCCACGGACCGCCCGCGCGGCACCAAGCCGTCCTTCCGCGGGGGCCGGTTCGCCTTCACCGTGGACGCCGAAACCCACGGCGCACTGGCGGAATTGGCGCGCGAGCACAACGCCACCCTCTTCATGGTGGTGCATGCCGCGCTGGCCGTGCTGCTGGCCCGCCTGTCCGCGAGCACCGACATCGCCATCGGCACCCCCGTGGCGGGCCGCGGCGAGGCGGCACTGGACGACCTGGTCGGCATGTTCGTCAACACCCTGGTGCTGCGCACCGACGTGCGCGGCGATGTCACCTTCCACGCCCTGCTGGACTCGGTCCGCGATACCGATATGGCGGCGTTCGCCCATGCCGACCTGCCGTTCGAGCGGCTGGTGGAGGCCGTGCGTCCGGCGCGCGCCGGCGGTCGCCATCCGTTGTTCCAGGTGGCGCTGACCTTCCAGAACTTCGCCGCGACCACCGTCGAGCTGCCCGGTGTCACCATGACCACCCTGGATGCCGCGGGTGACGACACCGCCAGATTCGACCTGTCGGTGGCCCTGCGCGACCGGGTGGCGGCCGCGGGCGCGGCCGCCGGAATCGACGGCGAGATCACCTTCGCTCGTGACCTTTTCGACGACGAAACGGTCGCGACCCTGGTGGACAGATTCCTGCGGCTGCTGGCGGCGGCCGCCGCGCATCCGGAGACGGCGGTGGGCGATCTGCCGCTGCTCTCGGCGGCCGAGCACGCCGCGTTCACCGCCGTGCCCGCCGCGACCCGTGCGGCACTGCTGCCGGAGATCGCGGGCCGCGGCGGCATTCACGGCTACGAGCGGATCGCCGTGTGCGCCGAGGGCGGCGAGATCACCTATCAGCAGTTGCACGAGGTGAGCAATCGCCTGGCCCGGCTGCTGATCTCCCGGGGCGTGGGTCCGGAGCGGCG
>NZ_JASCXP010000588.1:0-3318 GCF_030010695.1 Nocardia sp. CC201C | reverse complement strand
ATCGCCTTCGGTGACGGTATGGAGAACGGAATCGCCAACCCCACCCGGGCCGGTGCGGGCTGGAACATGGACCGCTGGGTACTGAAGCGGTGAGGCTGCGGCGTGGTGACGAGGAGTGGGTGTAGATGAGCAAGCACGAACTGGTGGAGACGCCCGAGCGGGTCGGTGAGCGGGCTGCGCGGGCCGAGGCGGCGGTGCAGCGGCTGACCCGCTGGCACGACGACTTCCCGACCCCGGGTGTGCGGTTCGCGGATCTGACGCCGGTATTCGCCGATGCCGAGGGCTACCGGGCGGTCCTGGACTGTCTGGCGGCGTGCGCGCCGGACGCCGATCTGGTGGCGGGTGTGGACGCGCGCGGCTTCCTGCTGGGTGCGGGTGTGGCGGCGCTGCTGGGTACCGGTGTGATCGCCGTGCGCAAGGCGGGCAAACTGCCGCCGCCGGTGTTCTCCCGCGAGTACTCGCTCGAATACGGTTCCGCCGCACTGGAGATCCCCGCCGACGGCGTGGAACTGCGGGGACGCAAGGTGCTGCTGCTCGATGACGTGCTCGCCACCGGTGGCACGCTCGCCGCCGCCGCGGACATCTTCACCGAGACCGGGGCGCAGGTGGTCGCCGCCGCGGTGGTCCTCGAACTGGGCTTCCTCGGCGGGCGGGATCGTCAGGGCGACTATCCGCTGACCTCCGTGGTCAAGCTCTGACGGTCGGAAATCGGCGTCACCTGGTGCCGGAGACCAGCCGGGCCAGGATGCCGGTGACGACGAGCCAGAAGACGGCGGCCAGTCCGTAGTCCAGCACGATGTCGAGATTGGCGTTCCCGGTCTCGAACAGCCCCGGGAAGAACAGCGCCAGCGGTTCGGCCAGGTTCTCGATGAATCGATAGAACGGATTGGACTGGTCGGCATCGAACACCCGCAGCAGGATGTAGATGCCCTCGATCAGTGCGAAGACCGCACCGACCGTACTGATGATCCGAGCGGCGGTGCTCTCGCGGTAGTACGTGTACGGCATACGTTCGAAATTCCCCGCTCGCGCCGGTCGAAACAGCCCCTGACGGGCATCGAGACCGAAACGTTCTGATCAGTCGGCCGCACCTGTCGATTCGCCGCCACGTCGTGAGCTGGGTCTCGAAATAATCCCTTGCACGATCGGGTTGGCCTGGATAGCTTGGGAACGTCTCATTGCCGCACGATCGGAGTTATGCACGTTGATCTTCTGAGGTAGCGCCCGGTGGCCCGCATTCGCGCGCCGCGTTCTCGTTCGCCTACCTCGAGGAGTGTGCATGTCCAGTACGTTTGTCGTTTCCATTTCCGATCTCACCTTCACCTGGCCCGATGGCACTCCGGTGTTCGACGGCCTCGACGCCGCCCTCGGACCGGGGCATATCGGTCTGGTCGGGAGCAACGGCGCGGGCAAGTCCACACTGTTGCGTCTGATCGTCGGAGAGTTGCGGCCCCAGCGTGGCTCGATCACCCCGCCCGAACGGCTCGGGTATCTGCGGCAGGATCTCGGACTGTCCGCCGGACAGCGGGTGGACGCGGTGCTCGGTATCGCGCCGGTGCGAAAGGCGCTGCACCGCATCGAATCCGGTACGGGCACCGACGCCGATTTCGAGCTGATCGGTACCCGCTGGGATGTCGAGGAGCAGGCCGTGGCATTGCTGGGCAAACTCGGATTGCACTATGTCGCCGGGGATGTCGGGCAGCTGGACCGCCGCCTCGACACCCTCTCCGGCGGGGAGACGGTGCTGCTCGGCCTGGTCGCCGAACTACTGCGCGAACCCGACGTGCTGGTGCTCGACGAGCCGACCAACAACCTGGACCAGGTTGCGCGCCAACGCCTCTACGAGGTGATCGGGCAGTTCGCGGGCACGGTGCTCACGGTCAGTCACGACCGCGAACTGCTGGAGCGCGTGGACGGCATCGCCGAACTGCGCCACGGCGAGATCCGGTGTTTCGGCGGGAGTTTCAGCGAGTACGAGCAGATTGTTGCGGCCGAGCAGGCGGCGGCTCGGGCGGCCGTCCGCGACGCCCGCGGCGATGTGCGCAAGCAGGCGCGGGAACTGGTCGAGGCGCGGATCAAACTCGACCGCCGCCTGCGCTACGGCCAGAAGATGTGGGATACCAAGCGGGAACCCAAGATCGTGATGGCCGAACGCAAACGCCAGGCCCAGGTGTCGGCGGGCAAGTTGCGCAACAACCACATCGGCAAGCTCGAGGAGGCGAAGGATCAGCTCACCCAGGCACAGGAACTGCTGCGCGACGACCGGGAGATCCGTGTCGATCTGCCCGCCACCCTGCTCTACCCCGGACAGGATGTCATCGACCTGGAGGAGGTGACCCTCGCCAACGGCCCGGTGGTGACGCTGAAGGTCTCCGGACCGGAGCGGATCGCCCTCACCGGTCGCAACGGTTCGGGCAAAACCACGCTCCTGCACCGCATCCGGGACGAATCGCCGAAGGTGCCCTGGCGCATGCTGCCGCAGCGCCTCGATATCTTCGACGAGTCGAAGACGGTGTTCGAGAATGTGGCCGCCGCCGCGCCGCACGCGTCCGCGGAACGGATTCGAGCCCAACTGGCCCGCTTCCTGTTCCGGGGCACCGACGCCGATGTGGCCGCCGAGGCGCTGTCGGGTGGGGAGCGGCTGCGGGCGGCGCTGGCCATGCTGCTGCTGGCCGAACCCGCGCCGAAGCTGCTGCTGCTCGACGAGCCCACCAACAACCTGGACCTGCCCAGCCTGCGGCATCTCGCCGAGGCCCTCGCGGCGTTCCAGGGTGCGCTCATCGTGGTCAGCCACGATCCGCGCTTTCTCGACGAGATCGGGGTCACCCGCCGCATGGAGCTGTCGGCACACGGATTGGCCGAAATCCCGTCCGAGTAGCGAGGTTTGGCCGGGTGCCGCGGCTCCGGGGAGAGGGGCGGCGTCGGGTGCGGAGCAATCCGTACGCAACGCCGCCCCGAACACGGTAGAAAGGGGGGTGATCACGTCGGTATGGGCACGTCCGGACGGGCGGTAGTCACCGTCGGCGACCCCGAGACGAAACCCGGACTAAAGTTGGTGGTCCGGGTGGTTGCACGGTCCGATATGGTGTTCCGATCGCGGCCGGGAGAGGTGGTGTGGCATGACTCAGCATTTGGAACAGGCGAATGCCGGGCAATCGAACAATGACGCATCGGCCACCCCGCCCACCCCTAATTCCATGCCCCAGCGCCAGGGCGATCCGACGTCACAGCGGCAGGGCGATCCGACGTCACAGCGGCAGGGTGATCCGGCGGCTCAGCGCCAGGGAGATACAACGGCGGCACCGCGGCCGGGCGATA
>NZ_JASCXP010000587.1:0-3324 GCF_030010695.1 Nocardia sp. CC201C | reverse complement strand
GGCGAGTTCACCGAGCAGATCACCGGCCGCGACGGCGTGCTGGCGCAGGCCGCCCGGGTGATCCTGGAATCGCTCGGCCACGCCGAACAGCTCTCCGCACCGGAGGCCACCGACGACACCCTGGTGGACCTGGTCTCGGCCGAACTCGGTTCGGACTGGCCGCGATTGGTCGCTCCCGCCTTCGACGCCCGTAAGGCTGTCCTCATCGACGACCGCTGGGCCAGCGCCCGCGAGGATCTCGCGCGGCTGTGGCTGGGCGGTGACGCCGGACTGGACGAACTGCCGGTCGACGGCTACGTCGGTGCCGGAGAAGCGGTTGCCGCGCAGGCCAACTGGTGGCGTGAGCGCGCCATGCACGAGGCCCGCTCGGTGCTGGCCGGTCTCTACGGACGCATCGCCGCGGCCGCCGTCGAGGTGACCGAGCCCGGTGTCTGGTCCTCGGAGATCGCCGTGATCACCGGTGCCAGCAAGGGTTCCATCGCCGCGGCGGCCACCGGGCGGCTGCTCGGCGGCGGCGCGACCGTCGTCGTCACCACCTCCAAGCTCGACGACGCCCGCCTGGCCTTCTACAAGCAGCTCTACCGCGACCATGCCCGCCACGGCGCCGCGCTGTGGGTGGTGCCCGCGAATATGGCCTCCTACAGCGATATCGACGCCCTCGTCGAGTGGGTCGGCAACGAGCAGACCGACACCGCGGGCGGCGCCAAGGTGCTCGTCAAGGAGGCCATGACCCCCACCCTGCTGTTGCCCTTCGCGGCGCCGCGGGTGGCCGGTGACCTCGCCGACGCCGGAGCCCGCGCCGAAATGGAGATGCGGGTGCTGCTCTGGTCGGTCGAGCGCCTCATCGGCGGACTGTCCAAGCTGGGCGCGGACCACGACGTGGACGCCAAACTCCATGTGGTGCTGCCGGGTTCGCCCAACCGCGGCCTCTTCGGCGGTGACGGCGCGTACGGCGAGTCCAAGGCCGCGCTGGACGCCGTGGTCGCCAAGTGGCGGGCCGAGAAGTCCTGGGCGCAGCGGGTCACCCTGGTGCACGCCCTCATCGGCTGGGTGCGCGGCACCGGCCTCATGGGCCACAACGATCCGCTGGTCGAGGCCGTGGAGAAGGCGGGCGTGCAGACCTGGTCCACCCAGGAGATGGCCGATGAGCTGCTCAAGTGGTGCACCGAGCGGGCGCGCGGCGTCACCGCGCAGGGACCGCAACAGATCGACCTGACCGGCGGCCTGGCCGGGGCCAAACTGGATCTGTCCGCGCTGGGCAGGGAGGCCGCGGAAGCCGCGGCGGCCGAGGAGGATACGGCCGCGAAGGCCGCGACCATTCCGGCGCTGCCCGCCCCGCCGACCATGGTGTCGTCGGCGCTGCCGGTACCCGAATGGGGCGCGGTGACAGCCGATCTCGACGATATGGTCGTCATCGTCGGTGCGGGCGAACTCGGCCCCTACGGCTCGGCGCGCACCCGCTTCGAGATGGAGGTCTCCGACGAGCTCTCCGCCGCGGGCGTGCTCGAACTGGCCTGGACCACCGGACTGGTCACCTGGGAGAACGAGCCCAAGCCGGGCTGGTACGACACCGAAACCGGTGACTACGTAGACGAATCCGAGCTGGCCGAGCGCTACCACGACACCGTGGTGGAACGCTGCGGCGTGCGCCGCTACGCCGACGACGGCGCGATGATCGACAACACCGCCCCGCTGCTCACCTCGGTGTTCCTGGACAAGGATCTGACCTTCGTGGTCAACAGCGAGGCCGAGGCGCGCGCCTTCCACGCCGCCAACCCGGAGCAGACCGTCGTCACGCCGATCGAGGGGGCGGGCGACTGGCAGGTGACCCGCAAGGCGGGCACCGAGATCCGGGTGCCGCGCAAGGCCAAGCTGTCGCGCTTCGTCGGCGGCCAGATCCCCACCGGCTGGGATCCCACCAGGTGGGGCATCTCGGCCGATATGGCGGGCTCCGTCGACCGGGTGGCGCTGTGGAACATCGTCTGCACCGTGGACGCGTTCCTGTCCTCCGGCTTCAGCCCGGCCGAACTCATGAGCTGGGTGCACCCGGCCATGGTGGCCAACACCCAGGGCACCGGCATGGGCGGCATGTCCTCGATGCGCTCGCTCTACATCGACAACCTGCTCGGAGAGCCGCGCGCCAACGACATCCTCCAGGAGGCGCTGCCGAATGTGGCGCTGGCCCATGTGGTGCAGAGCTACGTCGGCTCCTACGGCGGCATGGTGCACCCGGTCGCGGCCTGCGCCACGGCGGCGGTCTCGGTCGAGGAAGGCGTGGACAAGATCCGGCTCGGCAAGGCCGATCTGGTGGTGGCCGGCGGCTACGACGATCTCGGCATCGAGGGCATCGTGGGCTTCGGCGACATGTCGGCCACCGCGGATTCGGCGGCCATGAGCGCCAAGGGCATCAGCGACCGCTACTTCTCCCGGGCCAACGACCGTCGTCGCGGCGGGTTCGTCGAATCCCAGGGCGGCGGAACGGTGCTGCTCGCCCGCGGCAGCGTCGCGGTCGAGATGGGCCTGCCGGTGCTCGGCGTGGTCGCCTTCGCGCAGTCCTTCGCCGATGGCGTGCACACCTCGATTCCGGCTCCCGGGCTGGGCGCGCTGGCCGCCGGTCGCGGCGGTCCGGAGTCGAAACTGGCTGCCGAGCTGAAGAAGCTGGGCGTCGCGCCGGACGAGATCGCGGTGGTGTCCAAGCACGACACCTCCACCGCGGCCAACGATCCCAACGAGTCCGAACTGCACGAGCGGCTCGCCACGGCGCTCGGCCGGTCCGACGGCGCACCGCTGTTCGTGGTGTCGCAGAAGACCCTCACCGGCCACGCCAAGGGCGGCGCGGCGGCCTTCCAGCTCATCGGCCTGTGCCAGGTGCTGGAGCAGGGCGTGATCCCGCCCAACCGCAGCCTGGACTGCGTGGACGCCAAGATGCGCGAGTATCCGCATCTGGTGTGGCTGCGCGAACCCCTTGCCGTGGGAGATCGCCTGCCGCTCAAGGCCGGTCTGGTCACCTCGCTCGGCTTCGGCCACGTCTCCGGGCTGCTCGCCGTCGTGCACCCGCGGGCGTTCGTCCAGGCCATCGACCCCGAGCGGCGCGACGAGTACCTGCGCAAGGCCGAGGAGCGGAAGCTGCACGGCCGCCAGCGCTTCGTCGAGGCCATGTGCGGCGGCGCGCCCCTCTACGAGCGCCCGGCCGACCGTCGCCTCGGCGGCGACGGCACCCCCGCCAAGCAGTCCCGCCAGCTCGAGGCAGACGTCCTGCTCACCCGGGACGCCCGCCTCGGCACCGACGGGGTCTACATCGCCCAGCGGGGTCCGGCCTGTAGC
>NZ_JASCXP010000586.1:0-3338 GCF_030010695.1 Nocardia sp. CC201C | reverse complement strand
TGAGCTCGGTCACGGCCGCCCGCAGATTGCTCGCGAAGGTGTGCATCTGCGCGGCAACGGATTTGGGTGTGGCGAGGTAGAGGTTCCAGCGATCGGGCAGCATGACGTAGGCGACGCCGATGCAGGTGGGGCTGGTGGAGCCGAAACCGAAGTACTGGATGTTCACCGACGGCGCGGAACTGGTACTCAGGTAGTCGTCGCGGGTGATGCGCCAGCCGGGGCTGTCGTAGAACGGCATCGGATCGGTGGCGCCCAGCTGCTCACCGCGGCGACGCTGGATGAGTTGCAGCTCCCACAGATGCTGTTCGGGCGCCTCCCCGCGCTGGCACTCCTTGGCGCGGGCCACATGGGCGTCCGCGGCGGCCCGCAGCGCCTGCCGCCGCCGCTCCGGGTCGGCGTCCGGATCCTCCATGGCGGCAATGAATTCCACGATCTCCGGGGTGACCACGCGCATGGCCTCGGTGCGGCCGTTGCGGAAGTGGCGGGTGGCGATGGATTCGTAGGTGGCCCCGATCATGCCCTTGCTGCGCTGGTGGGCGAGCTGATAGCTGAGCTGGGCGAAGGCATCCGGGGAGATGCCCAGCTGTTTGGCGCGACCGGTGCCGAAATCGGCGAAGGACACCGTCGAGGTGGCGTTGTCGGCCGCGTACTGCGCGAACGACGCCGCCGCGCTCGCGATCTCGCGCTTGCGGTCGTCGTCGAGCGCGAAGACGACGGGCTCGACCGCGGGCATGCCCTGCGGCTGCGCGCCCGAAACGGCGGCGTGCTCGGCCACCGGCGTCTCCGACAGCGCGTCGACGAAGGACAGGATGGTAGTGCCGTCCAGTCCGCAGTGCTCGACATTGATCCCGGCGGTGCCGTCGGCGAAGACGATGAAGGACACCGCCTTGTCGAACCAGCGGTTGCCGCTGTCCCCGTGCAGCAGCTGATCGCACGCCTGCTGGGTGTCGCGCGGCGCGAAATCCTCCAGGCAGACGAGGAACAGCGCGGTCTCGATGGTGTCGAGGGCCGCGACGTTCACCGGCACCGCGCGCAGCGCCCCGCGCACCCGCGCCCAGTCGGCCCGAGCCATGGTGGTCAGGTGCCCGGGCGAGGTGTTGATGGGCGCGCGCCGCGCCCCCGCCTTCATGACCGAACGCAGGCCGTCGACGATATCGCCGGGAGCGTAGGGGGCACCGGCCGGGCCGATGACATCCATGCGGAACATATTGCCGCGGTAGCAGACCACGATGTGCCGGGCCTGCGACGGACCCGGCCACTCCGGGCTGTAGGGCACCCGCACCCCGTCCTGCGGATCGCCGGGAATCCGCGTCTCGGAGAACAGGAACTTGTTCTGCGCCATGTTCAGCCGCTGTCCGCGCTGGGTCGCGGGCGGAACCCGCTCGGCGTCGAGTTGCAGTTTGTAGTTCACCGCGGCGCTCACCAGCGCCCCCGCGCGCTCGGCCTGATCGGCGGCGGTGGCGGCGGCGAGCACGGTGTCGTCGCGGAACAGGAAGAAGAAGTTGGCGTTGAGCGCGATCCGGTCCCGTCGCCCCAGGTAGCGCGAGGGCCAGAACTCGTCCAGCCAGCTGCCCACCCCGGGAGTGCTGTCGTAGCGCTCGAGGTCGGCCTGCAGCGCGCGGGCCGGGCTGTCGGGGCGGAGCATGAGCTCGACCGCGGCGGCGGTGGCCGCGTATTCATCGCCGGTGAGCAGCGGTGCGCACCAGTGCAGGAACCGCGTGCAGCTGTCCTCCAGGGTGGGCAGCGGCACCCGGGGCAGCTGGTCGTCGTGGGCGAAGGTCGGTTCGCTCAAGAGAGGTCCTCGTGGTCGAAGGATAGGGTCGGAGACGGGCGAGACACGTAGAGCTGAGCGTAGAGCCAGCCGTCGGATTCGTGCCCCTCGGTGTCGACGCCATTGTCGGCCAAGGTATTCAGGACCTGGGTGCGCTCGTCGGCGGCCGCGAAGCGGCGCTGCCGGAACGACCCGGGTACGCGTTCGGTCCGGTAGCCGAGTTCGGCCAGCCGCGCGGCGATCGGATCGAAGGAGAACATGCGCAGCACGAAATGCGCCATCCAGGGCAGCTTTCCGCCGTGCGCGCGGGCGACCCGCAGCAGGGTGCGGTCGGTGATGTAGCCGACGCATCCGGTGGAGATGACGAGGTCGGCGGTGGCCAGGGTGGCACGCTGCGCCTCGGTGGGGTCGGCGGCTTCCAGGTCGGCGTGCACGGTGTCGTCCAGCAGTCCGGCGGCGCGGGCGTAGTCCAGTGCCGGGCGGGAGGCGTCCATGCCGATGAAGCGAACGCCGGGCAGCCGGTCGGCGGTGGCGAGGCGGGCGCGGTCGCGCGCGATGAGTGCGGCGGCGGCATCGTCACCGTCGGAGTCGGCGTCTCGATAGTGCTCGGTGAGTTCGGCCATGTTGATGCCCAGGCGCAGCAGGGCCGCGTTCACGCCGTAGGAGCAGCCCAGATCCAGCACGGTCGGGGCGGCGATGCCGGTGGCGGCACGGTAGTCGGCGATGAGGCTCGCGAAGTGCGGTGTCGCCAGTTCCGGTATGCAGTAGTCCAATTCGGCCATCCGCGCGTAATACTCGCGTGGATCGGGCCGGTCGTAGATGTGGTCGAACGAGGCTTTCCCGGTGCTGTGCAACGAAACCGGCACGTGTTCTCCTTCTTGGTCGAGCACTCAATCCAGCAGGCGGTCGCCGCGTACGGCCGTCGCGCCGCCGAGGTGTGCGGGTAGCACCCGGCCGAACAGCTGCCGACTGCGCTCCGCCGTGCCGATCACCCCGGTGGTCCGGCTGTAGGCGAAGATGGCGGTGTGCCGCTGCGCCGCGCCGGTGACCGGTGACACCCGGTGCAGCGAGTAGCGGCCCTGGAACAGCTGCAGATCCCCGGGGCGCAGGTCGAGGCGGCGAATCAGGTTCTCCCCCTTGCCTTCCAGCACGGCACGCACATCGTCGAGATGTTCCGCCTCCGGCGTGCGGATGCCCGGACAGTATTCGAAGACGCCGCCGGATTCCGGACGCTGGGTGAGCATGCTGACGGTGAATTCGTTGGTGTCGAAGTGCCAGGGGTGCGACATGCCCGGCGCGACCACGTTCAGGCAGAGTCCCGCCAGCGGGTCGGTGTACTCGTGCAGCTGCTCGAGCTCGAAGCAGTCGGCCACGAACCGCTGGAACACCGGGCTGGTGTAGAGCCGCTGAATCAGCGTGTGCGCCGGAATGAGATCCCTTGCCACGAAGGCGTTTCCGCGCTCGAGCACGATGCGGCCCGGATGGTGCTCGGGTAGTTCGGCGTCCAGCGGGATGTTGTAGGCGTTGACTTGTTCGACGGTGTAGTAGGCCCGCGGGGCCAGTTCCG
>NZ_JASCXP010000585.1:0-3339 GCF_030010695.1 Nocardia sp. CC201C | reverse complement strand
TCGGCGCGCGGCCGCACCACCTCGCGCCGCCGGTAGTCGACCACGGCGCCGCCACCCGCCTGGCCGAAAGTACCGATTTCCTGACCGCAGCTGTGTCCCGTCGCGGCCGTGACCGCTCCTACGGTGGAGCGAATCGGCAGCGACGGCGAAAGGTGCGGGCAGCGTGGATCTCGACGGCATGGGTGACGGCAAGGGTTTCGACTACGACGTACTCGTGATCGGTTCGGGGTTCGGTGGCAGCGTCACCGCGCTGCGGCTGACCGAGAAGGGGTACCGGGTCGGCGTACTGGAGGCCGGGCGACGCTTCGCCGACGACGAATTCGCCCGCACCTCCTGGCGGCTGCGCCGATTCCTGTGGGCCCCGAAACTCGGCTGCTACGGCATCCAGCGGCTGACCCTGCTGAAGAACACCTTCATCATGGCGGGGGCGGGCGTCGGCGGTGGTTCGCTGGTGTACGCGAACACCCTGTACGAGCCGCCCGCCGCCTTCTACGCCGACCGGCAGTGGGCGCACATCACCGACTGGCGCGATGAACTCGCTCCGCACTACGACCAGGCCAAGCGCATGCTGGGCGTCACCGTCAACCCGGCCACCACGCCCGCCGACCGGGTGCTGCGCGAGGTCGCCGAGGAGATGGGCGTGGGCGACACCTACCGTTCGACACCGGTGGGAGTGCTGTTCGGCGGCAAGGGAATCCGGCCGGGCACCGATGTGCCCGACCCGTTCTTCGGCGGCGTCGGCCCGACCCGCCGCACCTGCACCCACTGCGGCGAATGCATGACCGGCTGTCGCCACAATGCCAAGAACACCCTCGTGAAGAACTACCTGTACCTCGCCGAGGCCGCCGGTGCGGCGGTGCATCCGCTCACCACGGTGGTCGACGTGCGGCCGTTGGAGACCGGCGGCTACGCCGTGGCGACGGTGCGCACGGGCCGCTGGCTGCGCACGCGTCGGCGGGTGTTCACGGCCGAGCAGGTGGTGTTCTCCGCCGCGGCGCTCGGCACCCAGCGGCTGCTGCACCGGCTGCGCGATTCCGGTTCGCTGCCGCACATCTCACCGCGGCTGGGCTATCTGTCGCGCACCAATTCCGAGGAGTTGCTGTCGGTGCGCACCCGTCGCCGGGGCTCGGACTACACCCGTGGTGTCGCGATCACCTCGTCGATCCATCCCGACCCCGACACCCATGTCGAGCCGGTGCGTTACGGCAGAGGCAGCAACGCGCTGGCGCTCATGGTCACCGCCATGGTCGGCTCCGACGACGGCACGCCGAACTGGCGGCTGTGGCTGCGGGAGATGCGTCGCGGGCCACGGGATCTCGCCACCATGCACAATCCCCGGCGCTGGTCGGAGGAGATGATCGGCCTGCTGGTCATGCAGTCGGTGGACAACTCCATCACCACCTACACGCGGCGCGGGCTGTTCGGCCGCCGGATGACGACCAGACAGGGTGAGGGCGAACCCAATCCGAGCTGGATTCCGGCCGGACACGAGGTGGCGCGCCGGGTAGCCGACAAGATCGACGGTATTCCCACCGGCTCGATGAGCGCGGTGGCCGGTATCCCCATGACCGGACATTTCATCGGCGGCTGCGCGATCGGCGATTCCCCCGAAACCGGTGTGGTGGACCCCTATCACCGGCTCTACGGTCATCCGGGCCTGCACGTGATCGACGGTTCCACGATCTCGGCGAATCTGGGCGTCAATCCGTCGCTCACCATCACCGCCCAGGCCGAGCGCGCGATATCGCTGTGGCCCAATCGGGGCGAGGCCGATCCCCGGCCCGCCCCGGGCGCGCCCTATCGGCGGGTGCGACCGGTGGCCCCGGCACATCCGGTCGTTCCGGCGGCGGCACCGGCCGCCCTGCGGCTGCCGATCGTGGAGATCACCGGAGATCCGCAGCGCGCCTGAGGATCTCCCCTATCACAGCGCCACCGCCGCCGCGTGCAGCCGCGCCAGCGTCGCCTCGTCCGGCCACCGGCGCAGTTCGAAGCGCGGGGGATGCAGTCCCGGAATCGGCACCAACCCCAGTAGCTGCACCACGGTATCGAACGGCACCGTGCACACCAGGTCGATCTCGCCGTCGGCGTCCATGCGCGCGAAGTGCACGTAATCGGCTTCGGGCAGCAGGTATTCCACGTCCTCGCCCACGATGGTGGAGGTGACCGGGCCGTCGTCGGTGGACTGGAACATGACCGCGCCGACCATGGCCGGTTCGACATCGCTGAGCGGCTCCAGATCGAGGTCCTCCTCGAATTTGGCGGTGAGGATCCGGGTCTGGATGCCGTATTCGGTCACCGCCAGGCCGCTGCGGGCCCGTCGCGCGTACTCGGGGACCGGTTCCGGACCGGCCTGGTCGTAGGGCACCACCATGCCGTACTCGTCGAGGGTGTACCCCTGCGGTGAGATGGGCCGGGCCGCCTCGCCGTACTGCTGTTCCACCATCTCGAAGACGGCGGGCAGCAGTTCCGGATCGTCGGGCACCACGAGCAGGGTGTGGTCGTCGGGGATGAACGCCACCGGGCGGTGCTCGCCCCCGGCGTAGCCGGCCAGCCAGCCGGGCAGCAGCAACCAGGAGCCGAAGTAGGCGTCCCCGTCGTCGACGAAGCGCAGCAGATTCAGTTCCTCCGGTGATCCCGGACGGGCCAGCTCCGCGAGATTGTCGCGCGCGGCGGCGAATACGGTCTCCGGCTCGACACCCCAGTCCCGCACCATGTCGAGCGTCACGTAGGCGCGGGTGCGGGGCAGGTCGACCACCACCGTCTCGTTGACGAACGGGAACGCGGGGCGGCTCAGCGGCGCGCTCATCCGGTCGAAGTCGTCCAGACCGTAGGTGACCGGCCGCAGCACGGCCCGCAGCAGCGGGCGCACCTGCGCCCAATCCTCCGGCGCCTCATCGGAACTGGTCATGGCGGCCACGAAGTGGGCGATCCGTTCGGCGCGCTCGGCCGCCTCGTATCCGGCACACTCCCGGAAGATATTGCCCAGGTACACGATTCGGTCACCGCTGTGCCGAATCGAGAACTCGTCCGCGAGGTACTCCGCGTCCGTCACCCCGTGTGCCCGCAGACTCCCCAGCACCGCCTCGGCGAACCGCTCCTGCTCCATCCCCGCGCTCTCCCCATCATTCGTCCGTGCCGATCGCAGTCCGATTCTGCCGCCACCCACCGACAGCCCGCGCCGCCGTCAGCAGACGCAGCGCGAGCAGGAGTGCGGCGGTTCCGATCACACCGTAGACGAGCCACGCGATGTCGGGGGCCCACAGCACGATCCGGCCGAGCTCGACGCCCAGGCGATCGGGGAGCGCCAGCGCCGTGCCGTAGAGCAGTGCCGCCGGACCC
>NZ_JASCXP010000584.1:0-3349 GCF_030010695.1 Nocardia sp. CC201C | reverse complement strand
GCGCGAACTGCCCGCACGCGCCGACATCCTGCTGCTGGCCGGTGACCTCACCCGGCACGGCACCGTCGACGAGGCCCGCGTGGTGGCGGCGGAATTCGGCGACGTGGGCGTTCCGGTGGTCGCCGTGCTCGGCAACCACGACCACCACAGCGATGCCCAGGACGAGATAGCCACGCTGCTCGACGATCACGGCATCACCGTGCTGGAGGGCAGCGCCGCCACCGTCACCGTCGGGGGGCACACCATCGGGGTCGCCGGAACCAAGGGCTTCGGCGGTGGATTCGCGGGCAAGTGCGCGAGCGTCTTCGGTGAGCGGCAGATGCGCGAATTCGCCTCGCACACCGTGGAGCTCGCACAGTCCCTGCGCACCGCGCTGGCCGGGCTGCGCACCGATGTCACCGTCGCGCTCACCCACTACTCCCCCGTCAGCGACACCCTGCACGGCGAACCGCGCGAGATCTACCCCTTCCTGGGCTCCTATCTGCTCGGTGAGGCCATCGACGACTGCGGTGCGGACCTGGCCGTGCACGGGCATGCGCACGCCGGCTACGAGCGCGGTACCACGCCGGGCGGCATCCGGGTGCGCAATGTGGCCGCGCCGGTGATCCGGGCGGCCTTCGCGGTGTACGACCTGCGACCGGCGTGCGACTGATCGAAATCGTTTCGCACCGGCCGAGCAGGGCATCCGACCGGTATGAGGGACGCCTCGACCGAACCCCAGGCCCTGACCGTGCTGCTGTGGAATGTGCACGGGCCCTGGACGAGAGCCTTCGTCCAGGGCGGGCACCGCTACCGCGTGATCGACTCTCCGGCCGACGATCTCGACGATGCCGACCCGGATATCGTCGTGCTGCAACGCCCCCGGGAAATAGAACTCACCGAGGAGTTGCTGGGCCGCCGACCGGGACGCGATCTGCCCGCCCTGTACGTGGAGCACGAGACCCCGCGCGAGCACGCCGCGCTGTCCCGCCATCCCCTGGCCGATCGCACCGATGTGCCGCTCGTGCACGTCACCGATTTCAATCGGCTGATGTGGGACAACGGCCGCTGCCCGACCCATGTGGTGCCGTACGGCGTGATCGATCCCGGCTACCGCTACGTCGGGACGCTCCCCCGGGCCGCCGCCATCGTCAACGACCCGGTGCAGCGCTGGCGGATCGCGGGAGCGGATCTGCTGGCCGGACTCGGCGACGCCGCGCCCATCGACGTGTTCGGCACCGGCACCGAGCGGCTGCATCACCTGCTCGGCCGCGCCGAGGACACCGTCACCGGCCGCGGTGACCTGGAACAGTCCCGGCTGCACGACGAGCTGGCGCTGCGGCGGGTGTTCGCGCACACCCCGCGCTGGACCTCGCTCGGAATGTCGGTCATCGAGGCCATGTACCTGGGCATGCCGATCGTCGCCGTCGGCACCACCGAGGCGTCGGCCGGGGTACCCGCCGAGGCCGGGGTGGTGTCCACCGACCCCGACATCCTCGCCGAGGCGGTGCGGCAGTTCGTGCACGAGCCGCTGTTCGCCGAACTGACCGGCAAGGCCGCCCGGCACTGGGCGCAGGCCAACTTCGCACTGCCGGACTTCCTCCGGCGCTGGGACCGGCTGCTGCGGGAACAGACGTCGTAGTCGTCACACCCGGTGATTGGCCGGGGCCGCCCCGGGTATCCGCGCGGTATCACCCCGTCCGACAGCACAGGAGGCCAGACATCATGCCTGCCGGAAACGAGTCGCCCGACATCCACGGTCATTCGTCCGGCCCCGTCGCGGGCTCCGGCATTCCGGAGCAGCGGGGCCGGGGCGACTACGACCCCGATATCACCCGTACCACCCGACACCACGCCGGTGAATCGGTCCAGAACTCGCGCAACTGGCCGGGTCTGATCCTCATCGCGATCGGCCTCGTCGCCCTCGCGGGGACGCTGACCGCCGCCGCGTACAGCTTCCCCGGCTGGGCCATCGCCGCCGGTGTGATCGCGGTGCTGTGCCTGGGCTTCGGCATCGGCGCGGTGACCGCCGAACACCGTCGGGTCAAGTCGCGCGAAGGGCTGCGCCTGTCCGATCAGCAGGGGCATTGACAGCAGCGAGCACCGGACACCAGAAAGCACCGGACAGCAGAGAGCACCGACAGGAGACGCCATGGAGAAGCCTGCCGCCGCCGGAGCCCGGCGGCACGGCGGTCGCGCCGCGGCGGTGCTCGCCGGGGCGGCGCTGCTGCTGACGGCCTGCTCCGATTCCACCGAGACCACCGTGCCCGGCAACTCCGCGCCCGCGCGCAGCCTGGTGATCAGCTCACCGGGCGTGCTCGCGGTCTCCGACGCGGCCGCCGACCAACTGTGCGACATGATGCGCGGCGATATTCCCGGCTGGCGTGACCAGGGCCCGGATCTGGGCAAGGTGGCGTTCAACGGGACGGTGCACAACTGGGCACTGCGAAACAGCGGCGTGAACGCCGCCGTCGTCGACAATCGCGGCGTCGTCGACCAGATCACCACCGCGCGCTGTCCGGACGTCCGAGCGGACGCGCTGCGGGTCCTCCAGATCGAGAGCTTGGCCGAAGGATTGGCGGGATTCTGATGTACACACACCGTATCGCGGGCGCGGCCGCCGCTGCCGCCGTCGCCGCCGCACTGATCACCGCGGGCTGCGGGACGGCCGAGGAGGTCGTGAACAAGGGCGGTGACACGCCGTGCAGCGAATTCGTCGCGCAGGACGGTGAAAAGCAGCGGGTGACCGTCCGCAAATTCCTGGAACAAGAACAGAGTTCCACCACCGAACCGAGCGCCGACACCGTCGACGCGGCCATAGTCAGCATCAAGCTGATGTGTCAGGCCCAGGCCAATCCCGAAACCCCCATCAAGGAGGCTGATCTCACCGGAATTTTCGTCCCGAAGTAACTCCGATGATGATCTCTCGCAAACCTTTGGCATACTGAAATCCCTGCTCCCCCTGCATATTCGAGGTTGCAGATGTACTTGCATCTGTGCGGAGCAGGGTCATAGACTCATGCCTGTAAGGCAAACAGGGGACTACCAGACAGCCGTGCGGTGAATGGTCGGCGATTCTTCGCCGACGATTAGCCGGCGGCCTGGCGTCAGGGGCGTTCGCATGAATCAGCCAATCAACCTCAGCCGACTCGGGTTCGCCGACGACAGTCGGCACGAACAGCACTATTCCCGCGAGACGGCAACGGCATTCGTGATCGATAAGGTCGAATCCACCGGAGCGGCCACTCGGTACGATTTCGATATCGAGCGAATCGTCACCACCGCACACGCGATGGTGAACGATTGGGATCTACACCTGATGCAGCCGGAAGCATTCTGGCGCATCGCCTCGAGCTTCATCCGGCAGTAG
>NZ_JASCXP010000583.1:0-3359 GCF_030010695.1 Nocardia sp. CC201C | reverse complement strand
CCGATCACCTCGCTCCGCGCATCCGACAGCGTGCGGTCGCACCCGGACGGCGGCACGACCGCGACGCCTCGCTGTCCAAGGCCGTCGAGGCGCGAATCAAGCGGTCCCGTACTCGGATTCGGGCGCGAGCAGTAGGGTCGCGGCGCACTCCGCTCGATGCGATCGCGGCGGAGTCTGGCACACCCGGCCGCACCGCAGGCGGCGACAGCGACGGCAGGCGGGATCGGCTCACTACCGCCACAGCCCGGATTCGTATGCCCAGCGGTCACAACGGCGTGCCCCGACCATCGCGGGCGGGTGTGCCGCGCACCTGCTTCGTGCGGACGGAGCGACCGGGCGACCCCGGGCGGTGTCGATCCCGCCGAGATCTGGCCGCGACGGACCCGCGTGACCGGACGTGCGACCACGCGGTCCACCGGTGCGGTGGCGGACGTTCGACGAACCCGAGTCATCGCGGCACCCCCTGGAGGGCCGGGGCGGGTGTGGCCTGCACCGGATTCGGGGTGACGGGCAAGGGTGCCTGCGGGGGCTGCTGGACCTGTTGCGGTGCGGACGCGACCGGGTCCTGCGGGGCGGGCTGCGCCGCGGCCGGGGCCTCCGGAGCGGGCGGAACCTGTTGGGGTGCAGGCTGGTCGGCCGGGGCGGCCGGGGGCGGGGGCGCGCCCTCGTTGTTCACCGGTGCGGCGGGAGGCTGCGGCGCGCCCTCGTTCACGGGTGCGGCGGGAGGCTGCGGCGCGCCCTCGTTCACGGGTGCGGTGGAAGGCTGCTGGTTCGGCGGAGCGGCCGGGGTCGGCTGCGGAGCGGCCTGGATGGCCGGGTTCTGGTTCGCCGCGGGCGGGGCCGCCGGGGTGGTGGTGACCGGGACGACGCGCTCGCCCTGTGCCTGCGACAGGTTCGGTGGGGGCGTGCCAGGGGTGGGCGGCAGCGTGTTCAGCGGGGGCGCGGGAGAACCGGCCGCCGGGGTCGGGTCGCCGACCACGATCACCTCACCGTTCGGACCGATCACCAGCCGCGCGGGGTCGCGGGCCGGGATCATGCCGAGTTCGCGGGCGCGCGAGGCCAGTTCGGGGGCCGAGGCGGCGGCCGCTACGTCGCGCGCCAGCGCGTCGCGTTCATCGGAGAGCTGCTGATTCGCCCGCCGAGCCTCGCCGAGTTCGTAGCTGTCCTCGGTGGCGCGGGTGGTGAGCAGCAGGGTGAGCGCCAGCCCGCAACCGAGCAGCGCGAGAATGGTCGCGACGAACGGAATGCGGCCCGCCAGCACCGGTTCCCCGGTACGCGGCAGGGCGGGTGCGCCCTCGCGACTGCGCCGCTTGGCGTAGGCCCGCTGCGCCGCACCGGATTTCACCTGCTCGGCCGCCTTGACCCGACGGGCCGGGCGGTTCTCGCGACGCTGCACACGTCCCTGCGTCATCGTCATAGCACCACCCCTCCCACACATGTGCCCGCGCGCGGTCGTCTGCTCCGGGTCATGTCGTCTCCTCCCCAGCGATCCGCTCGGCCGCGCGCATCCGTACCGGCGCGGCCCGCGGGTTGTCCTCGATCTCCTGCTCCGTCGCCTTCTCCGCGCCCCGGGTCAGGATCTTGAATTCCGGGCCCATACCGGGCAGTTCGACGGGCAGGTCGAGTGGGGTGCGCGAGGCGGACCGCTTGGCGAACTCCGCCTTGACCACCTTGTCCTCGAGCGACTGGTAGCTCATCACCACGATGCGTCCGCCCGGGGCGAGCGCGTCGAGGGCGGCGGGCAGCGCCGCTTCGAGGGATTCCAGTTCTCGGTTCACCTCCACCCGCAGCGCCTGGAAGGTGCGCTTGGCGGGGTGCCCGCCGGTGCGACGGGCGGCGGCGGGAATGGCGGCGTAGAGCACTTCCACCAGTTCGGCGCTGGTGGTGAAGGGCTTCTGCTGGCGGCGGCGCAGCACCTCGGAGGCGATCTTGCCCGCGAACCGCTCGTCACCGTAGGTCTTCAGCACCCGGGCCAGATCACCGTGGCTGTAGGTGTTGAGCACATCGGCGGCGGTCATCCCGCCGCTGGGGTCCATGCGCATATCGAGTGGCGCGTCCACGGAGTAGGCGAAACCGCGGTCGGCCTCGTCCAACTGCATGGAGGAGACGCCGAGATCCATCAGGATGGCCTGTACCGAACCCCGCGGGGCGAGTCCGGCCTGCTCCAGCGCGCCCGGGATCCCGTCGTACCTGGTGTGCACCAGGGTGATTCGGTCCTCGAACGGGCGTAGTCGCTCACCCGCCAGTGTCAGCGCCTCGGTATCGCGATCCAGTCCGACGAGCCGGATGTTCGGATAGGTGCGCAGGAAGTACTCGGCGTGGCCGCCCAGGCCGAGGGTGCAGTCGACATAGACCGCGCCATCGGAATGCAGTGCGGGACCGAGGATTTCATCGGCGCGGTGGAGGAGGACCGGAACGTGACGGGGACCATCGGTGTTTCGGTGCACCTAGACCTCCCGGATCCTGCCTCACGTTCGTTCGCACACCCCGTGCGGGTCGCTTGCGATTCGGACTTCACTGCTGAGTTGGTCGACTCTTCAGTGCGGTGACCAATGCCCCGTGGTCTCTGACCGAAGCACCGCACCTGGCGTTGGGGAAGTACGTCAGGGTCGGCGTCGGGCAGAGGCCGCAGGGCACTCGCCTCGCTGTGGGCTAGAAGATCCCGCCCAGCGACTCGTCTCTGGCTTGCGAGTAATCCTCCTCATGCTCGGCGAGGTAGGAATCCCACGCCGCCTTGTCCCAAATCTCCAGAAAGTCGACCGAGCCGATCACCACGCAGTCCTTGGTCAGGTTCGCGTAGCGGCGGTGTTCGGCCGACAGCATGATCCGGCCCTGTCCGTCCGGGCGCTGCTCATCGGTGGAGGCCGCGAGTGCGCGGACGAAGGCACGGGCCTGCGGATTGCTTCGAGACGCGGCCGCGGCTCGCCGCGCGAGGGCGGTGAACTCGTCCTTCGGATACACGGCAAGGCTGTGGTCCTGTCCCTTCGTGACCATCAACCCTCCCGCCAGTTCGTCTCGAAACTTCGCAGGCAACGTCAGTCGCCCCTTGTCGTCCAAACGGGGGGTATAGGTCCCGAGAAACAACTCCCGACACCTCCTACCGGATCACCCCTCGTCTGTTCGGCCTCCTGTAGTGCGCGCTCCACATTACCCCACTTTCCCCCACTTTCAATCGAAAGCGGCGGTGATCTCGGTCCCCGGTTGGCGAACTTCGCAGGTCACATCAGCTATCACCGAGGTGGGGAACTTGCGCCGCAGTTCCCCCGACACACACGGCACACGGTGCCGCCGGTCCGACAACCGTCAGCAAACCCGCAGATAGCACGCATATCCGACAGCCGTGGGGCGCGGTGGGGAAT
>NZ_JASCXP010000582.1:0-3364 GCF_030010695.1 Nocardia sp. CC201C | reverse complement strand
GAGGCGCAGCGACAGGCCGATGCGCTGACGCTGCACATCCACCTCGAGCACCTTGACCTTCACCACGTCACCGGATTTGACGACCTCGCGCGGGTCCTTGACGAAGTTGTGCGACATGGCCGAGACGTGCACCAGACCGTCCTGATGCACGCCGACGTCGACGAACGCGCCGAAGGCGGCGACATTGGTGACGACGCCCTCGAGCACCATGCCCGGCTTCAGATCGGCGACCTTCTCGATACCGGCGGCGAATTCGGCGGTCTTGAACTCCGGGCGCGGATCGCGGCCGGGCTTCTCGAGTTCGGCGATGATGTCGGTGACGGTGGGGACACCGAACTTCTCATCGGTGAACTCGGCGGGCCGCAGTGCGCGCAGCACCGTGGTGTTGCCGATCAACTCGGCCATACCCCGGCCGGTGGAGTCGAGAATGCGCCGCACCACCGGGTACGCCTCCGGGTGCACCGCGGAGGTGTCGAGCGGATCCTCGCCGCCGCGAATGCGCAGGAAGCCCGCGCACTGCTCGAAAGCCTTGGGGCCCAGGCGCGGCACCTCCTTGAGCGCGGCCCGGCTGCGGAACGGGCCATTCTGATCGCGGTGGGCCACAATGCTTTCCGCCAGTGAGCCGGCGATACCGGAGACCCGCGACAGCAGCGGCACCGACGCCGTGTTCACGTCCACGCCGACCGCGTTCACCGCGTCCTCGACCACCGCGCCGAGCGACCTGGCCAGCAGGGTTTCGGACACGTCGTGCTGGTACTGACCGACGCCGATGGATTTGGGATCGATCTTCACCAGCTCGGCCAGCGGATCCTGGAGACGGCGGGCGATGGAGACCGCACCGCGCAGCGACACATCCAGATCCGGCAGCTCCTGGGTGGCGTACGCCGACGCCGAGTACACCGACGCGCCCGCCTCGGACACCACGATCTTGGTGGGCTTGTTCTCCGGAATGCGCGAGATCAGTTCGGCGGCAAGCGCATCGGTCTCCCGGGAGGCTGTGCCGTTGCCGATGGCGATGAGCTCCACCCCGAAGCGGGCCACCAGTGCGCCCAGCACGGCCAGGGACTTCTCGGTCTGCCCCTGCGGCTTGTGCGGATAGATGACCTCGGTGGCGACCACCTTGCCGGTACCGTCCACCACGGCCACCTTGACGCCGGTGCGGTAGCCCGGATCCAGGCCCATGGTGGTGCGGGTGCCCGCGGGCGCGGCCAGCAGCAGATCGCGCAGGTTGGCGGCGAACACGTCCACGGCGTCGCGTTCGGCGGACTGCCGCAACCGCATGCGGGTGTCGATGCCCAGGCTCACCTGGAGTTTGGTGCGCCACGCCCACCGCACGGTGTCCAGCAGCCAGGAGTCGGCGGCGCGGCCCTGATCGGCGATGCCGAACTTGTGCGCGATCCGGCCCTCGTAGATGGTGCGTTCGCCGGGGGCGGGCTCGTCGGCATCGGGTTCGAGATGCAGGGTGAGCACCTCTTCCTTCTCCCCACGCAGCAGCGCCAGGATCCGGTGCGAGGGCAGCTTCTCGAACGGCTCGCTGAAGTCGAAGTAATCGGCGAACTTCGCGCCCGCCTCCTCCTTGCCCGCCCGCACGGTGGAGGTGATCTGTCCCCGGCTCCACATGAGTTCACGCAGTTCACCGACCAGGTCGGCATCCTCGGCGAAGCGTTCCACCAGGATGGCGCGGGCGCCGTCGAGCTGTTCGGCGGTGTACTGGGCGGGGTCGGTGGTCGGGTCGGTCAGCAGCGCGTCGGCCACCGGCTCGTGCCCGGCCTCGCGGGCGATCTGCGCCTTGGTGCGCCGCTTGGGCTTGTACGGCAGGTAGATGTCCTCGAGCCGCGCCTTGGTCTCGGCGAGCATGAGCTGCGCGTGCAGCTCGGCATCCAATTTGCCCTGGCCGCGAATGGATTCGATGATCGACGCCCGGCGCTCGTCGAGTTCGCGCAGGTAGTGCAGGCGTTCGTCGAGCTGCCGCAGCTGGGCGTCGTCGAGTCCGCCGGTGACCTCCTTGCGGTAGCGCGCGACGAACGGCACGGTCGATCCGCCGTCGAGTAGTTCGACTGCGGCACGCACCTGCTCGTCCCGCACCCCTAGCTCATCGGCGATCCGGCGGCTCACGCTCGCCAGCCCGACGGTGCTCGGAGTTCCGGTGCTGTCTGCGTTGACGGTTTCGGAGGCTGTCGTCACGCCCGCAGACACTACCCGCGGCGGGTGACGCCGCGTCGAGGTGCCACTCCCGAACCGCCGTGGCGGCACGCGAAACCGGTGCGCCGAATCCGCGAGCCGACGGCCCACCGCGGCGACGAGTCAGTCCGGCGGCAGCAGATCGGGGCGGCGTTCCCGGGTGCGCCGCAACGATTGTTCGCGACGCCAGGCGTCGATCTTGGCGTGATTGCCGGAGAGCAGGACGTCCGGGACGTCCAGACCGCGCCAGGAGACCGGGCGGGTGTAGCTGGGCCCTTCGAGTAGGCCGTCGGAGAACGAATCCTGTTCGTGGGACTGCTGATTGCCCAGGACGCCCGGAATGAGGCGGACGACGGCCTCGGTCATCACGAGGACCGCGGCCTCGCCGCCGATCAGCACGTAGTCGCCGATGCTCACCTCTTCGACCCGCACCCGGCGGGCGGCGTCGTCGAACACGCGCTGGTCGATGCCCTCGTAGCGGCCGCAGGCGAAGACGAGATGCTTTTCGGCGGACCATCTTCGGGCGGTCGCCTGGGTGAACGGCACCCCGGCCGGGGTGGGGACCACGAGCAGCGCGTCGTCCGGGCACACCGCGTCCAGCGCGTCACCCCACACCACCGGCTTCATGACCATGCCGGGGCCGCCGCCGTAGGGCGAATCGTCCACGGCCTTGTGCACGTCGTGCGTCCAGTCGCGCAGATCGTGCACGCCGACCTCGAGGATGCCCTTCTCGACCGCCTTGCCCAGCAAGGCCGTTCGCAGCGGCTCCAGATATTCGGGGAAGATGGTGACGACGTCGATACGCATGGCGCTCACTCCGCGTCCAGCAGCCCTTCGGGCGGGTCGAGGACGATCCGGCCCTCGGCCACCGACACCGTCGGCACGATGGCGGTGACGAACGGCACCAGGATCTCCCGGCCTGCGGGCGGGAAATCCTCGGACGCCTTGATCGACAGCAGTTCTCCGGCGGCGGAGTGCAGCACCTCGGCCACGGTGCCGACGACGGTGCCGTCGGTGAGGGTCGCGGTGAGCCCCTCGAGTTCGTGATCGTAGAACTCGTCCGGATCCGCCGAGGGCGGCAGATCCGCGGTGTCCACCACGAACAGCGTGCCGCGCAACGCATCCGACGCCGTGCGGTCGTCGACGCCCACCAGACGCAGCAGGAGTCGGCCCCCGAGGCCCC
>NZ_JASCXP010000581.1:0-3372 GCF_030010695.1 Nocardia sp. CC201C | reverse complement strand
TGTCCCAGCTCTCCGACCTCGGTTGGGTGCGGCTCGGCGCCGGTGCGCTGGTGCTGTTCGCCATCGCGATGGCCGGTGCGTCCGTCCTACCCGTGGAACCCGCACTGCTCGCGGGCTGGACCGTGCTGCCGATGCTGGCAGCGCTGACGGCGCGTGAACTGTCGTCGCGAGCAGACGCGGAGTCGATTCCCACGGTGACCGACTGGGCGTACCGGCCGGATGTCTACCCGCCGTCGGGGACCGTGGCGGAGTCGTCGCATACCCTCATCGCTTGGGCGGTTACGCCACCGCCGCCGTTCGTCCCGCGTCCGGGTCTGGTCGTCCCCGGCCTGATCGTCGCGGCCGCGTGTACGGCGTGTGCGGTCTGGCTGGCGCGTCGTGACAGCGTGTCATGAGGCAGTGACCGGTCCCGGCCTACGGTGAGTCGTCGCCGCTCCTGTTCGCCTCGAAATGCTCGACCAGCAGCCGAGTCACAGCCTCGGGTGCTTCGTCGGGAATCCAATGGGAGACCCCGGGCAGCACCTCGAGGCGGAAGGGGCCATCCACGTAGCGGCTCGACAGTTTCGGGCCGGTGGCTAGGACGGCGGTGTCGCCGTCGCTCCAGACCTGGAGGGTGGGGATGGTGACGCGGGCGCGGAGGCGGCCGGGGGCGGAGAAGGGCATGCCGCGGTACCAGTGCAGGCCGCCGCGGGCGATTGTCCTGTCGCGCAGGCGGTTTCCGTCGCGCCGGGCGACATCGGCCGGTTGGCCGCTGCGTTCCAGCATGCGGCGGAACAGGGGGGTGCGGACCATCAGTTCCGGGAGCAGGGGGAGCTGGAAGACGTACATGTACCAGGAGGCCAGGGCTTGGCGGCTGGTGAGCATGGCGCGCAGGAACGCGGTCGGGTGCGGGACGGAAAGGGCGGTGAGAGAACGCATTCGGTGTTGCCCGTCGGTGGCTGCGGCCCAGGCGGCGGCCGCGCCCCAGTCGTGGCCGACCACGTGCACCGGCCGTCCGATCGCGTCGGCCATGGTCAGCACGTCCCGGGCCAGTTCGTCGAGTCGATAGGACCAGCGCCAGCGGGGTGCGGCGGTGGGGCTGGCGCCGCGCATGTTCGGCGAGAAGGTGCGGTAGCCATGCCGATTCAGGGCGGCGGCCACCGCGTCCCAGCTGCGGGAGTCCTGCGGCCAGCCGTGCAGCAGCAGGACCGGGTCGCCGTCGAGCGGACCGGAATCGGTGACGGGAAAGGTCAGGCCGTCGCGGTGGAAGGCGGTGATGCGGCGCGGGCTGTCGTCCTGGTCGCGTGCGGATGGGTCGGCGGCGGTCGACATGTGCACCTCCTCGTGCTCGCGGTATTGACGTAACAGCGTGTCACATCAATTGGGATCGCACTACCCGTACCCCGATTGCGCGCCGGATCGTCGCTGCCTAATCTCGAATCAGACGATGTTGAAGCCGCTCTTGTTCGATCAACGATGATCTCCAGAGAGGTGTGGGACATGTCGACTCTTCGAGGTTCGCTCATCGCCGCGCTCGCGGCGGGTTTCTCGGTCGCCGGGGTGTGCGCCGGCGGCATCGCATCGGCCCAGCCGGAACTCGACAGCGGCGGCTGCACGGCGGGCTCGATCGCCTGGCAGGCGAACGGACCGGGGATCACGGGCAGCTCCCAGGCACCGGTGGCCAGCAATGTCGGCGGCCACCTGGTGGGCTGCTACGGGGCTCCCGACGATATCGGTGTCGGAACCATCATCGGCACCACGTTCGAACCGGCCGCGACCTGTTACGGCAGTCGCGGTGGACGTGC
Organism: Nocardia sp. CC201C; assembly: GCF_030010695.1. Taxonomy (NCBI): domain Bacteria; kingdom Bacillati; phylum Actinomycetota; class Actinomycetes; order Mycobacteriales; family Nocardiaceae; genus Nocardia; species Nocardia sp. CC201C. The sequence goes on along the minus strand of NZ_JASCXP010000581.1, from coordinate 1,588 downwards.
CGATCTGCTCGTCATCTGGGACAACGGCGTGAACAGCCATGTGATCGGCTCCTGGGAGTGGACGCTTGGTCAGCAGGCGACCAATCATCTGAAGATCGTCGGCGGCCTGGGGTCGGGCAAGATGCTGCAGGTCGTGACCGCGCCTCCGGAGGTGAGTCCGGCGGCCGTCACCGGCTGCATCATGGGCGGCTATCGCGGCGGCAGCTACCAGGTGCTCAGCGTGAAGGTGCTCTGAACCGACGCGCCGCCGAGCCCGTCCCCACGGTGGACGGGTGAAGGATGTCCGTGCCCGGTGCGAGACTCTGACCATGCGATGGGCGGTGGCGGAGTCCGGTGACGGCGGGGCGCGTCTGTGTCCGCTGGGTCCGGATGGCCGACCCGCGGGTCCGGTGGTACACGAGCCCGCACTGGCCGATGCGGTGCGCTCGCGCCCGGAGGTACAGCGCTGGGTCTGGCGATCCACCGGCGAGATCTATCGGCGTCTGCTCGCTGCGGGCGTGCGTGTCGAACGCTGCTACGACGTGGAGGCCGCCGAGGCGGTGCTGATCGGGCACGAGGAGGGGCAGTCGGGTCAGGCGCGCTCCCTGGCGGCCGCCTGGGCGCGGTTGCACGGGCTGCCGGTGCCGCCGGACGCGCCCGCCCGCGCCGCCGACACCGAGCCCACCCTGTTCGACTCGGGTCCGGTGCCGCTCCCGCCCGGCGCCGACGAGTTGACGGCGTTGCTGGAGGTCTACGCGGGGCAGGTGGCCCGGGTGGCGCGGACCGAGCACCCGGAACGGATGTGGCTGCTGCTCGCCGCCGAATCGGCGGGCATGCTGGTGGCCGCGGAGATGTCCCGCGCGGGCATACCGTGGCGGGCCGATATCCACCGTGAACTACTCGATTCGATGCTGGGCGAACGCATCTCGGGCGGGACGGAACCGCGGCGCATGGCCGAGCTGGCCGATGCCGTGTCGCGGGCCTTCGGCGCGCGGGTCCGGCCGGACCTGCCCCAGGACATCATCCGGGCCTTCGGCCGTGCCGGAATCTCACTGTCCTCCACCAGGAAATGGGAGCTCCAGGAGATCGACCATCCGGCGGTCGCGCCGCTACTGGCCTACAAATCGCTGTATCGCCTGTACACCGCGCACGGCTGGTCCTGGATCGACCAGTGGGTGCGTGACGGCCGCTTCCGGCCCGAATATCTGCCCGGCGGCACGGTGACCGGTCGCTGGACCACCAATGGCGGTGGTGCGCTGCAGATTCCGAAGGTGATCCGGCCCGCCATCCGCGCCGATCCGGGCTGGCGGCTGGTGGTCGCCGACGTGGATCAGATGGAACCGCGGGTGCTCGCCGCGATCTCGCGCGATCCGGGACTGATGGAGGTGGCCGGTCGCGACGAGGACATGTACGCGGATCTGGCGGCCCGCGCCTTCGGCGGCGACCGCGCCCAGGCGAAACTCGCCATGCTGGGCGCGCTCTACGGCCAGACCTCCGGGGACGCCCTCACCCATATCGCCGAACTCCGCCGCCGCTATCCGGCCGCCATGGCGTACGTCGACAATGCGGCCCATGCCGGTGTGGAGGGCCGCCTGGTGCGCACCTGGCT
>NZ_JASCXP010000580.1:0-3381 GCF_030010695.1 Nocardia sp. CC201C | reverse complement strand
CGGCGCCCGGGGGGGGGGGGGGGGGGGGCCCCGCCGGCGGGGGGGGGGGGGGGGGGGCGCCGGGCCCCCGGGGGGGGGGGGGGGGGGTGGGGGGGCCCCCCCCCCCCCCGCGGGGGCCCTCCTTTCCCGGGGGGGGGGGGGGGGGGGGGGTCGCCGCCGGCGGGGGGGGGCGGCGCCCCCCCCCCGCCGGGCGCCCGCGGGGTGCTGGGGGGGGGGCCACGATCATGTCCGATCGCTCAGCTCACGCCGAGCAGGTCGATGATGAAGACGAGGGTCTTGCCGGAGAGCTGGTGTCCGGCGCCGGCCGGGCCGTAGGCGAGCTCCGGGGGGATGGTGAGCTGGCGGCGGCCGCCGACCTTCATCCCGGGGATGCCCTCCTGCCAGCCCCGGATGAGGTTGTTCAGCGGGAAGTCGATGGACTCGCCGCGGTTCCAGGACGAATCGAACTCCTCACCGGTGTCGTACTCGACGCCCACGTAGTGCACGTCGACCTTGTCGCCCGGCTTCGCCTCGGGACCGGTGCCCACCTCCAGGTCCTTGATCACCAGCTCGGCGGGCGCGGGGCCTTCTTGGAATTCGACTACCGGCTTGTTGCTCATACGCTGTCCTCTTCACGATCGGGGATCCTGCGGTCGTGCTTCACCTTATGACGACGTGCGGCGCGGGTCCGGAGCCGGGCCGCGTATGTCGCCAGGGCAGGATGTTTGCCCGTGGCCGAAGTGATCGATATCGACGACCCCGCCGATCCGCGGGTCGCCGACTTCCGCGACCTCAGCAATGCCGACCGCCGACCGGACCTCCCGGGCGGGAAAGGGCTGGTCATCGCGGAGGGCGTGGTGGTCGTGCAGCGCATGCTGAGCTCCCGGTTCCTTCCCTTCGCCCTGCTGGGCACGGCACGGCGGCACGAGCAGCTGGCCGACGACCTGGCCGGGGTCGACGTGCCGTACTACCGCGCCTCGGCCGAGGTGATGGCGCGGGTGGTGGGGTTCCATCTCAACCGGGGCGTGCTGGCCGCCGCCCGGCGACCGCCGCAGCCGTCCGCCGAGCAGGTGCTGGCGACCGCCCGCACGGTCGCGGTGCTGGAGGGCGTGAACGATCACGAGAACATCGGATCCATCTTCCGCAATGCCGCCGGACTCGGCGCGGACGCGGTGCTGTTCGGTGACCGCTGCTCGGATCCGCTGTACCGGCGCTCGGTGCGGGTGTCCATGGGACATGTGCTGCGGGTGCCGTTCGCGCGGCTGCCGGAGCTGCCGGGCGGATTGGACCTGCTGCGCGCCAACGGCTTCCAGACCATCGCCCTGACTCCGAATCCCGCGGCGCCCACCCTGGCCACCGCCATGACCGGAGCGAAAGTGGCGCTGCTGCTCGGCGCCGAGGGTCCCGGCCTCACCGAGGACACGATGCGGGCCTGCGACATCCGCGCGCGGATCCCCATGACACCGGGGACCGATTCGCTTAATGTGGCCACCGCGGCCGCCATGGCCTTCTACGAGAGAGTCAGGACACAGTGACCTATCCGCCGGATGGACCCTACGGGTACGGGTACTCCGAGCCGACCCCGTGGGCGGCCGGTCTGACCGTCGTGGTCATGGTCGCGCTGCTCACCGCGTGCGGCGTATACGCCTTCGGCGCGGCACTGGCGCAGGTGCATCCGCTGCTGTCCATCGCGGTGAATCTGGTCGCGGTGGGCGGAGTGCTCCCCACGGCATGGCGGTGGCGGTTCGCGCCGGTCACGCGGTGGGTGATCGCGGGGCTGGGCGCGGGTGTGCTGCTGGGCTGGATCGCCCTGCTGATCGGCGTGTAGCCGCGCTGATCCGAGTGGCCGCGCTGATCCGTGTGGCCGCGCTGATCCGAGTGGCCGCGACTGCTCGGTGTGCGGCGTGTCGCTGTCACACGCGGCGAAGGCGATCGGTCAGCGCACCGGCGGTGATAGCCACTCAGCTCACGCGGTCACGGCCGCGCAACCAGTGGAACAGCCCGCGTTTCCCATTATGTTCGTGATCGGGTTCGGCGGGAGCCTCGGGCTTGGGGGCCTGTCCCTTGGGGAACAGGGAGAAACCGCAGACCTCGATCTCCTCCGGTGCCAGCGGCATATCCGCGAGGGTCGGAATGTCCTCCGGGGCGACGCCGGGGGCGCTGGTCGCGCCGTTGCGGTAGCGGAAGCCGAGCCATTCGGCATTGGCGGCGTCCGCGAAATCCGGTGGGTCGAAAGGCAGGAACTGCGGGTCGGGCAGTTCCCCGGCGCGCAGTTGGATCGGGTGCTCCCCGGCCCAGTACGGCCGCTCCCAGACCCGGGGCAGACCCTCGTCCTCGAGAATGTTCGCCCGGGTGGCGCTGAAGGAGCGGCGGAATTCTCCCCGCTCCCAGTACGCGAACGCACCCCAGCCCATGGCGAGGTCGTAGGAGACGAGATAGGTGTGCTCGGACGCCAAGGGGCGCACCAGCAGTTCCGGCAGTCGGGTCGGACGGGCCAGGGCGGCCTGGGTCGAGCACACCACCGTGACGCCGGGATAGCAGCCGATATAGACGGCTCCGGGATCGGGTCCGGCCCAGACCTTCATGGTGCCGGAGGCGGCGGGTACCACGTCGCGATCCGGATTGAGCTGCTTGGCCAGGGCGAAGGCGGCATCGGGATCGGGGCCGGGGTGGGCGCGCAGGACGGCTACCGGATCGGGGGCGTCGACGTACCAGAGCGAGGAGACTGTGGACGGCACAGGCGCGACACCTCCCGAGATCATTGCATCCCAAGTGTAGCTATTATCGAGCTACATTAAATGGTCGAATGCCCAGCCAGCGTGTGATCGACTCGGCAATCACTGCCATCACCAAGAAATCTACCCCTGTCAGGCCCGAAATGGCGTGGTTGCGCAAGGACTTTCCGGGCGCGGCGGACACTCGGGCGATGCGATCGCGGTCAGGTCTATCGGACGAATCGGTCGGTAGGCTCCCGCGCAGTGAATCAGCAGGTAGTCACACTGGCCAACGACCCGGAGCACGGAGACGCCGCCCGAGCACACGCGATCGCGAAGCCACGTGATCGGAGCATGAGCAAACTTGCAGCTGCCGATGCGAACCCACTCACAGGCACGGTATGCGGAGCTCAGCGACCGATCGCCGGGCACGGTGGTACGAGATGCCCACCTGAACTCGGCACCTGCCTGAACTCGACGCGCACGGGCGAGCGAAGGCGCGGCGCGACGAGCGGTTACGGCGCAGAGGAGCGCGAGATTACGACGCGGACCAGCGCGAGATTACGACGCGGGCGTGCGAGGGGTCCGCGGCGCGGGCTCAGTGGCCCGAGCTGCGCACGCCTAGGAGCACGTCCTCCCACGACGGCATGGGAGCCTTGCCGCCGCGCTTGGCTCGGTTCGGCTTCTG
>NZ_JASCXP010000579.1:0-3394 GCF_030010695.1 Nocardia sp. CC201C | reverse complement strand
CCGCGGGTGCGGCGGTCGGCGCGGCGGTTGGCGCGGCCAATGGTTACCTGGCTCCGGCTACCGAGGTTCCGGCCGAAATGCCGGCACCGATGGAGTCGGCAACGGCGCAGTAAGGCCGTTTTGTCCGGAGGCCGAATCCCGTAGCAGGGGTTCGGCCTTCGACAACGATCGGTTCTGCGAGCGGGCAATCTTTCAGCAATGCAACCGATCTCGAAGTCGTCCGATTCCACGACCAATCCGGGTGACCGCCGGGTCCGAATGTCGGGCGTCGATTGTTCCCCGATGAAAGGTCGTCTATGGCCGCAGGCAAGCACAGAGCCCTCAACCCGCATCGCAATCGAGTCGGCAATGTGGTGGCGGCGGGCGCGGTTCCGCTAGTCCTCGCGATCGTCGGTTCCGGCCAGGCGAACGCCGCGCCGGTCGAGCCCGCTCCGGTGGCGCATCACGACGACGCGCCGCAGCAGTGGCCGCCGGCCGAGGCGCCCAATGTCGCGCCGTACGAGGGCCTGAACATCCCCGACGAGACCCACAGCTCGATCCAGTGGTCGCGTCCCGCTCCCGACAAGAGCTACCTGGCTCCCGTCGGCGTGCTGCATCCGCCCGTTCCGGTGGCACCGGTGCCGCCGATCGCCCCGCCGCCCGGCAAGTTCCGGTTCGGCGATGTGGTGGTCGACGCGCCGAACTGGATCGACAAGGAACAGGCGATCCAGATCAACGACAATGCCGCGCAGGTCGAGGCCAATCTCGCCACCTTCCTCGACTCCATCGGCATGGAGCGCAGCCGCTCCGACCGGATCGCCGGTCAGACGATCGGCACGGCCGCCGTGGGCGCGCTCGCCGGAGCCGCCACCGCGGCACCGTTCGCACTCACCTCCGCGGCCGTCGGCGGAGCGGTCGGCCTGGTCACCGGCCTGGCCTTCGTCCCCGTCGGCCTGGTCGCCGGACCGGTGCTCGGTGCGGCCGCGGGCGCCGCGGTCATCACCGTGCCCGCCGCGGCGGTCGGTGCGGCGGCGGGTGCCGTGGTCGGTGCGGTGAACTCCTTCAACGCCCCGCCACGCGTCGTCGGCGACTGATACGGCCGCCCAGCAGTGCCGGATGCGGCGGGAACCGGGGGTGAGGTCCGGTTCCCGTCGCACCCGGGATACCCGTACTCACCCCAAGCATGCGATCCCGAAGGGAGCGACCATGTTCCGAACCCAACCCCTGCGCGTCAGCGCCGACTGGTTGTTCGCCCTGCTCTCCATCGACGTCTACTTCGGAGCCATGCGCCCCTGACCGGACCGCCGCGCACACGCCCGGTCACCACGTAGCGAGGTCACGCGATCGCGGTCGCCGCCCGACTCGCCGTCCATTCGGTGGTGCCCGGCGGAGGTGCCGTGGCGAGCGTGGAACCCGTTCGGGTGTAGAGAGTTCCGCCCGCGGCCAGGGGTAGCAGTGCGGCGTCGAGACCGGTGGTGTGCACCGTCCGGTCATCCGGGTAGCTGAGCACGCTCTCCAGCGCTCGCGGGCCCGACAGGGCGTCGTCGGTCACCGCGTCCGCGCCCAGGTCCAAGCGGTGCCGCAGGAGTGGCAGCTCGCCGATATCGGCGTGCAGCTCACCGCTCCAATAGCCGTGATCCTCCCCGGTCCGGCCGATCCGCACCCGCTCGCGCAGCCGCAGTCGCGACCCTTCCGCCAACCGCACGGTCGTCGTCGTCACATGCTCGGCCCCACCGGCCACCACCGTGGGCTCCGGATCGACATCCAGCTCGCCTCCGGCCGCGACCTCGAAGTGCCAGCGCGCCACCGACTTCCGCGTGCCCCGTCCGGGCAGCGCGATGGTCGCCGCCACCGACCGAACCGCCAACCGCGCGCCCGCCCCCACCACGATGGAGATATCGAGTTCGTCCCCGCCCAGCGGCGTGGCGGCCGTACCGATCAGATGCACGGTGTCGACCCCGGTCCGCCGCCCGGCTAATCCCCCTATCGCCGCAATCGTCGGCAACCGCCCCGCGACCGCGACGATCCGCACCTCAGTCCGCACGGCACACCCGCTCGGCACCGCCCGACTCCACCGCTGTGCGTGCGTATCCCCGCATCGACCTGCCTGCGGGTGCCAGTACGGTCATCGCCGGGCGGGCCGCGACACACCACGCCGTCTGCGGGCGCGCGGTACGCAGCGCGAGCCCTCGACCGCCGACCGCGGAGGCTCGGGGGGCAGCGCCCGCTGCCACCACGGTCCACAGGCGTCGCCGTGCGGACACTCCGTTCATCCGTGGAGCGTCAGTGTGCGTGGGAGGCACCGGCTGCCGCATCCTGTTCCGCTGCCAGGCGGAGCTGTTCGCGCACCCAGTTCAGGACCGGGGTGGCGGCCGGGTCCTCGGTGAGCGAGGTGAACACGAACGGGCGGCCCTCGCGGACCTTCGTGGAATCGCGGTCCATCACCGACAGATCCGCGCCGACCATGGGCGCGAGGTCGGTCTTGTTGATGACCAGCAGATCGGAGTAGGTCACGCCCGGTCCGCCCTTGCGCGGCACCTTGTCGCCACCGGCCACGTCGACCACGAAGATCTGCGCGTCGATGAGCCCGGAGGAGAAGGTGGCGGTCAGGTTGTCGCCGCCCGACTCCACCAGGATCAGGTCCAGCGGCGGATTGGCCTCGATGAGATCGTCGATGGCGTCCAGGTTGGCGGTGATGTCGTCGCGGATGGCGGTGTGCGGGCAGCCGCCCGTCTGCACCGCGGTGATCCGCTCATCCGGCAGCACCGCGTGCCGCCGCAGGAAGTCCGCGTCCTCGGTGGTGTAGATGTCGTTGGTCAGCACGGCCAGCGACAGCTCCTCGCGCAGCTGGCGGCACAGGGCCGCCACCAGCGCCGTCTTCCCCGACCCCACCGGTCCGCCGATCCCGATCCGCACCGGCTCCCCGGGCGTGCGCTCCCGCCGGGGGCGGTCGTGGCCGTGATCGTGCGGTTCTCCGTCGATGAAATGAGGTGGCATGGAACCCATCCTTGCCGACGCGTGTAAACCCGGTGTTACCCGGCTCAGGAAGCGAACAGTGGCATATCGCGTTCCAGGTGGCGCTCGGCCAGCACATCCTGGAGCGGATCGGACAGCGCGGCCAGGGTGTCGACGGCCTCGCGGGCAGTGCAGTCGCACACCTCGGCGAGCCGCACGGTGCAGGCCGCCACCGCCGCCGGGTCCAGGGCCAGCAGCCGCTGCGCGGCGGTCGCGGCCCCGGTCATGGTGGTGTAGACGACCACACCGGCGATCTCCTCCGGCTTCGCCCCGCACACCCGGGCGACGACGCCGAAGACGGTGGACAGATGCGGCCGGGTGCCGAGCTCACGCCAATCGGCCTGCGGCCACACCTGTTTCGCCAAGCGCAGCAGTCCCCGCCCCTGTGCCCGCGAGGCGG
>NZ_JASCXP010000578.1:0-3396 GCF_030010695.1 Nocardia sp. CC201C | reverse complement strand
CTGGCGATGAGCAGGCCGCCGAGCAGGCTCATATCCTTGAAGAACGCGGTCCGCTTGGCCGCCTTGCGGGTGGGATCGGTCTCCTGCCAGAAATCCTGATTGGTCACCGCCGATGGCACCACGGTCATGGCGAGCATCAGCGAGGCGAGTCGCGGCACCTTGCCCGTGGCGAGTAGCACCCCGCCAGCTATCTGCGTGCCGGCGTTGATTTTCACCAATGTGGCCGGATCGGCGGGCAGTTTCTCGGCGACCCCGGCGAACCGGGATTCACGCTGCTGCTCCAGGAGGGTGTTGGCCGCCTTCACCCGTTCGTCCGGGTGCATGAGCGTGTCGGCCCCATCCGCGAGAAAGGCGGAGGCCAGCAGCGGCCGGGCAAGTCGTCGTAGCAACATCAACGGGCCCCTTGCTTCGGAAATAGGTCACTTTGTCGGTGGGTATCTCCTGCGCCGGAATTCAAACGTACCGGCGGGCAACGCTGTAGCTACCGAGTATAGGGCGGTATCGGGCGCGGATCAGACGTCGAGGCCGTCCTGCAGCGTGGCGATGGCCCCGTCCAGGGTTCTGTGGAGGGCGGACAGTGAGTGGTCGGTGTTCACCACCCAGTGGTCGAGTCCGACGCCCAGGGCGGCGAAGCAGGCCGCGGCGGCGACCTGGGTGCGCAGATCGGCCTCGGCCAGTCCGGCGCGGCGGGCGAAGTGCTCGGCGAGGACGTGGCGGCGCAGCACCGCCCCGGTGAAATTCTCCTGTCGCAGTTCGGGATTGGTGATCAGCACCTGGCGGGCGCGGCGGACGGTTGCGGCCTGTTCGCGCCGCTGTTCGGCATCCGGTTCGTGGACGAGCAGTTCGCGCAGCGCGCCGCGCAGCGCGGTGAGCGCGGACTCCTCGGGCGGTCGCCGGTCCATGGCCGCGAGCAGGAAGGCGACAAGGTCCTCCTCGTGGCCGAACACCACGGCCGCCTTGGACGGGAAGTGGCGATGGAAGGTGCGACGCGAGACCCGCACCGCGTCGGCGATCTGCTGCACGGTGGTCTGCTCGTACCCCTGTCGCTCGAACAGCCGCAGCGCGGCGTCCATGAGTTCCCGGCGCACGCGGGCCTTCTCCTGCTCGCGCAGTCCTACCGATTCCGGCATGTCCCGCCCTTCGTTGTCCAACCCACACTATTTGATGTCACGCCGTGACACTTTTCCGGTTAGCCTGATCGAAGTGTCTCACTGTGACACTATTTGCTCACCGATGCGAGAGGGCCGCGATGACGCGACGCGCAGTACTCACCCTGGTTTCGACGGCGATAGTGGCGAGCGCGCCGCTCGCGGGCAGCGCGGCGGCCGATCCGCCGAGCGCGGCGCACACCTCCGCACCGGGCACCGTCGTCAGCGCCGCGGCCCTGCCCGCCGAACTGTGGATCCCCGGCACCGGATCGGCGCGTCGGCTGACCTACTGGACCCAGGACTCCGCGGGCGCGCCCGCCCTGTCCACCGGCGCGATCTTCGTCCCCGCCGGAACACCGCCGCCCGGCGGCTGGCCCGTGCTCTCGTGGGAACACGGCACGGTGGGCGTGGGCGACGCCTGCGCGCCCTCGACCGCGGGCCGCTCCCAGCGCGACCTGGACTACCTCGGCACCTGGATGGACCAGGGCTACGCCGTGGTCGCCACCGACTACATCGGACTCGGCACCCCGGGCGGACACGCCTACCTGGACGGTCGCGCCGAGGCCAACGCCGCCATCGACATGGTGCGCGCGGCCCGCGCGGTCGATGCCTCGCTGGCCGCCAAGTGGGTGGCCATCGGCCAGTCCCAGGGCGGCGGCGCGACCGTCTTCACCGCCGCGCAGGCCACACGCTACGCACCCGAACTCGACTACCGCGGCGCGGTGGCGACGGGTCCGGCCTCCAATGTGGCCGAGGTCTTCGGCCTGCTCGGCCCGGACAGCGTGCCCGTCCGGTCCGCCGCCCTGACGGCCTACGGCACCTATGTGTTCAACGGTTTGCGCACGGCGCTGCCCGATCTGGACCTGGACAGCTACCTGTCGCCGCTCGGCAAGGAACTGGTGGCCGCCGCCGAAACCCTGTGCTACGCGCCCATGACCCAGCGTGCGGCCGGAGTGGCGCTCGGCGAACTGCTGGCGCGGCCGCTCGCGGAGGGCGATCTCATCGCACGGGCGCGCACCGTGCTCGACGTGCCCATGTCCGGATACGACCGCCCGCTGTTCATCGGACAGGGCACCAACGACACCGATGTGCCGATTCCGTTGACCACCAAGCTCATCGCCGATCTGGAAGCGCACGGCGTGCGTCCCGAGGTGCACATCTACCCCGGCAAGGACCACAGCGCGACCATGGCGGCATCGCTGCCGGACAGCATGCCGTTCGTGGCCCGGCTCTTCGCCTGAGCCGGATCGGTCGCCGGTCGCGCCGGTTCAGCGGCTGACGGCGGTCTCGAATGTCACATGCGACAGCTTCTCGGGATTGCGCACGACGTAGAGCCCGGTGACGAGACCGTCGTCGATCCGCACGGCCACGATGCCGTCGATCGCACCGTCGATGCGCACGACCAGGGCCGGGAAGCCATTGGCCTGCACCGGCTCGACCGTCAGCGTCCCGCCGTGCCGGTCCAGACCACCGGCCAGCAGGCGGCCCACCCGGCGCGCGCCCACCACGGGTCGGGTGATGGCCTGCTTGATGCCGCCGCCGTCGCCCAGCATCACCACGTCCGGGGCGAGAATGTCGAGCAGGCGGCGCAGGTCGCCCGTTTCCACCGCGACCTGGAAGGCGTCCAGCGCGTGCCGGGTCTCGGCGGGGGAGACCACCCCGCGCGGGCGGCGCGCGGCCACGTGCGCCCGCGCCCGGTGCGCGATCTGACGCACCGCGGCCGGGGTCTTGTCCACGGCGGCGGCGATCTCGTCGTAGCCCAGGTCGAAGACGTCGCGCAGGACGAAGACCGCGCGCTCGGTGGGCGCGAGGGTCTCCAGCACCAGCAGCATGGCCATCGAGACGCTCTCCGCCAATTCGACGTCCTCGGCCACATCGGGTGAGGTGAGCAGCGGTTCGGGCAGCCACGGGCCGACATAGGACTCCCGGCGGCGGCCCAGCGTGCGCAGTCGGGTGAGCGCCTGGCGGGTGGTGATGCGCACCAGGTAGGCGCGGTCGTCGCGCACCGCGTCCAGGTCGACGCCCGTCCACCGCAGCCAGGTCTCCTGCAATACGTCCTCGGCGTCGGCGGCCGAACCGAGAATCTCGTAGGCGACGGTGAAGAGCAGGTTGCGGTGGGTGACGAATGCCGCGGTGGCCGCATCCGTGCCGTCGGCCTCGTGCATGGTGACTCCTGTCCGTGTCCTCGACCGTATGTCACACCAGACTCTGCGGCCGCCGCGCACGTGACACGCCGGGGCCGTGATCG
>NZ_JASCXP010000577.1:0-3457 GCF_030010695.1 Nocardia sp. CC201C | reverse complement strand
GCAGAACCAGGGCGGCAAGGAGCGCAAGCGGCCGGAATGGCTCGAATCGGAGGAGTACCTGGAGGAGGCCATCGGCGCGCCGCCGATCGTGGCGAAACCCGTGGTGGAGGACTGATACCGGTGCACCGGACCTGGAATCTCGGCGGCATGGAGCTGCTGGTCCTGTGGGAGGACACGAATGCGGAGTATCTGCCCGCGCCCCTGATGTTCGCCACCGGTGCCGAATGGTGGGACGAACATCTGGCCGAGAAGGTGCGGGCCCGGGAGGACTTGCGCGACCGCGATCCAGCCCTCGATCGGGTGGTGGCCGCGCTGCGCACGCCCGACATCCGCGTCGAGGTGCGCGGCCGGGACGGCGGTGCCATGCCCGGTTCGGCCGGAGCCATCCGGTGTTTCGGCGCCCGCTGCGGCGACCTCGGCTATCTCGTCACTCAGCGACCCGGTGAAACCCCGGGGCAGGCGGCGGGATTCACCATCGTGGAGTTCTATGCGGAGGAGCTCGCGCGGGAGGTGGTCGCCGCGCTTCCGGACATCGGCGCGGGCCGCGGCCGCGACCTGGTGCTGGCGCAGCGGGAGAGCCGCGATCAGACCGACTACGGGTTCGGATTGTCTCCGGCCCATGAGACCTACCACGGTTCGGCGATCGACCGTGCCGCCGAATTTCTCGCCGCGCCCGCGGCCGGCATCGGCACCATCACCGTGGCACAGGGCTATTCCGCCTACGGCCCCCGCGGTATCGCGCGGTATCGACTCGGCTGGCGTGACCTCGTCGACGACGGCCGCTACCTGATCACCGACGAGAAACCGCCCACGGCGGTGGCCGCCGACCGGCAGCGCATGCTCACCGCCATCGAGACCCGAATCGCCGAGGTGGCTTTCGTCCTCGACGACGAGCGGGTCTGACCGGACGCTCCACGCTCCTCGTTCTCGAAGTCGACGGACCTCTCACCCGCCGGGGCGCGCCTCGCCGCTGCACCGTGCGCGCCCGCGGCGCTCCGCGCTATGTTCGGTGGTCCGGTGCCTCGACGTCGTACTGCGTACACTTGCTGTTCACTTCATGGGTATCGCAGCGGCGCGGTTCCGGCAGGGGTAAGCGAGTCGGGCGCGCTCACGCTGCGCCACAACGGCTTCGGGTGAGGGAGGAGCGATACGGTGGCCGAAGGTGACAATCCATGGACCGGTCTGGCGCAGCAGGCGCGGCAGGGGCAGCTGCGCATCACCGAGACCGCGGCGCGGGAGGCGGCCAATTTCGCGGCCGACTCGGTGTATTCGCTGACCTCGGTCGGTACGTACGTGTCCTTCGTCAAGGAGCACAAGGGCTTCAGCGACAACAACCATTTGCAGAAGGCGCTCGCCCTCGCCTCCCGTTTCGATGCGCAGGGCCGTCGGCTCGAGGAGTCGCTCGGCAAGTTCATCGACCTGGTCACCGCCATGGGCGAAACGCTCATGATCGCGGGGAAGCTGTACGACGACGCCGAGACCGACTCCAAGGCGGCGTTCGACGGGCTCGGTCCAGCCGCCGCGGAGCGGGACAGATCCATGCTGGGTCCCAGCCCTCGCTACGGCCAGATCGAGGTGCCGATGCCGGACGGGCGGAAGACGGCAGCGGAGATCCTGTCCTCGAACTACAGCGACGTCAAGGCGGTCGGCACCGGTGCGGACGACCCGAACCTGCACTTCGATGATCGTTACGCCGACCCGATCGACCCCGAGGACCCGAACGGCCATACCGGCCACTGGTTCCAGACCGCTCGGGAGGGCATGGATCCGCAGAAGGTGGCCAACAGCAGCGGTGACTGGCGGTGGATCGCCGACCGCATCGATGAGGATTTCGACAATCTCACCGGCAGGCTGGAACGAATCGAGCAGGACGAGCAGTGGTCCGGTCAGGGCGCGGCCGCGGCCATCGCCGCGGCCAAACGCTTCAAGGCGCAGGCCAACGACCTCACCACGGATATGCGCTCGATCTCGCGGAATCTGCTGTACGCGGCCGAATGGCTGTGGGGGACACAGCAATCGCTGCCGCGGAATGTGGCGCAGTACAGCCCCGAGATTCAGGAGTCGCTGGTGCAGTCCGCGATCCAGGGCTGGAAGCGGTACTACATCCCGGGCCTCACCGCATCAAGTCTCGCCATCCCGAAACTGGCCGATCCGACCGCCCCGCCGCCGTCGCTGGATCCAGGCGGTAACAACAACGGCGGCAACAACAACGGAGGCGGCACCGGAGGCGCTACGGGTGGCGGCGGTACGGGTGGCGGCGGTACGGGTGGCGGCGGTACGGGTGGCGGCGGTACGGGTGGCGGTGACCGTGGCCTGAGCGCCGACCTTCAGCGTCAACTGGCCGCCGCGCGGCAGGCGGGATTGCCCCCGGACGCGGAGAACGGATCGCCCCGTCCGAATACGCCCTCCCCGGACGCGAATCGGGATCCGCGAGGGTCCCAGTCCGACTCGCGGACCGGCGGACAGCAGGGTCAGCAAGTCGCGCAGCAGTTGCAGAGCGCCGTGGACCAGGGGCTGCAATCGGCGCAGCAGGCCGCGGAACAGGCCCAGCAGGCATTGGCCCAGCAGGCGCAGAACGATGTGCGGAACCAGTTGGCGAACGCACCGTTGGCGGGAATGCCCGCCGCGCTCAACGACCTCGCCAAGAAGGTGGGCGCCGGTGGACCGAAAGGGGGCGGCGGCGCACCGGGCGGCGGCGGTCCGCAGACTCAGCTCAGCGCAAACAGTCCCGCCTCGAAGCTCTTTCCCCGCGCCGCCTTGTCCGTCGATGCTGTCGGTACCGTCAGGGCCGGTCTCGCCACCGGCGCGGGCATGCCCATGAGCGGTCCGATGGGACCCGCGGGCGCTCCGGGTGCGGGTGCTCAGAATCAGGGCAAGGAGCACAAACGCCCGGACTTCCTCGATTCCGATGAGCATCTCGCCGACGCCATCGGTGAACCGCCGATCGTGGCGAAGCCCGTCGTGGAGGGGTGAATCGGTGGAAACGGAATCGGCGTTGCGCACCTGGACTCTCACCGATCTGGAGTTGTTGGTGCTCTGGGAGGACCTCGGTGCGGAATTCCTGCCCTGGCCACTGGTATTCGCCAGCCGCACCGAATGGTGGAGCGAGCATCTGGAGAACCTGGCCCGCACCCGCGACACCCTGCGGGATCGAGATCGTGCCGTCGACGAGGTGCTCCGGGCCGTGCACGCCCCCGATCTCCGCATCGCGGTGTTCGGACAGAACGGGTGCGATCCGCACGATCCGCACGGCAGTATCCGCATCCTCGGCGCGCGGTGTGGTGATCTCGCCTATCTGGTGACGCAGCTCCCCGGTGAAACGGTCCGGCACAGCAGCGGATTCACGATCGCCGAGTTCTACGCGAACGAACTGGCCGAACGCGTGGTCGCGGCGCTGCCGGATGTCGGCGCCGGGCGAGGCCGGGAGATCGTGCTGGCCGGACGGGACGACTCCGCC
>NZ_JASCXP010000576.1:0-3478 GCF_030010695.1 Nocardia sp. CC201C | reverse complement strand
CGCGGTGAGCGGCATGCGCGCCCCGATCGGCACGGTATCGCGCAGTCCGGCGGCCGGTTCCATGGCCGCCACGCAGACGCGGGCGTTGCCGTCGCGGCGGTAGAGCTGCACACTCTCGCCGGTGATCTCGCGCAGGCGCGGCAGGATGGTGGCGGCCGCGTCGAGCAGGGGGTCGCTGGCGGTGGTGGCCAGCTCCGACAGCGCGGGTCCGGGTCGCCACAGGCCCTGGTTGTCGCGGGCCAGCATCCGGTGCACCTCCAGGCCCACGGCCAGCCGGTGCGCGGTGGCGCGGGGCAGGCCGGTGCGGGTGCACAGCTCGTTGAGGCCGCAGGGTTGCTCGGCGACGGCGGCCAGCACCGCCATGGCTTTGTCGAGCACCCCGATACCGCTATGCTGTCTCATAGAACGATATTAGCGTCTCGTATGTTGGGAATTGCAACTCGACTCCCCGACGGCCCGCGAGCCGCTACGACCGCGCCACCAGCCCGGGCGCGGCGATGTCTATCGAAAGGTGATGGAGATATGGCCCACCGGCCACGCACTCTGGCGGAGAAGGTCTGGGAGCAGCACGTCGTCGTCCGCGGCGCGGGCGAGGGCGATCAGCGCGAACCCGACCTCATCTACATCGACCTGCACCTGGTCCACGAGGTGACCAGTCCGCAGGCGTTCGACGGCCTTCGGCAGGCGGGTCGCCCGGTGCGCCGCCCGGATCTCACCATCGCCACCGAGGACCACAACGTCCCGACCATCGACATCGACAAGCCGATCGCCGATCCGGTGTCGCGCACCCAGGTGGAGACGCTGCGCCGCAACTGCGCGGAATTCGGCATCCGGCTGCACCCGATGGGCGATCTGGACCAGGGCATCGTGCACGTGGTCGGCCCGCAGCTGGGACTGACCCAGCCGGGAACGACCGTGGTGTGCGGTGATTCGCACACCTCCACGCACGGCGCGTTCGGCGCGCTGGCCATGGGAATCGGCACCTCCGAGGTGGAACATGTGCTGGCGACCCAGACTCTGTCGTTGCGGCCGTTCAAGACCATGGCCATCAATATCGACGGTGAGCTGCCGCCGGGCGTGACCTCCAAGGACGTGATCCTCGCGGTCATCGCGCAGATCGGCACCGGCGGCGGGCAGGGCTATGTGCTGGAGTACCGCGGCGATGCGGTGCGCTCCATGTCCATGGAGGCCCGGATGACCATGTGCAACATGTCGATCGAGGCCGGTGCCCGGGCGGGTATGGTCGCGCCCGACGAGGTGACTTACGAATTCCTGAAGGGCCGCCCGCACGCCCCGCAGGGTGCGGACTGGGACGCCGCCGTGGCGGCCTGGGAGGCCCTGAAGACCGACGAGGGCGCGGTTTTCGACGCCGAGGTGCATATCGACGCGTCGGCGCTGACGCCTTTCGTCACGTGGGGCACCAATCCGGGGCAGGGCGCGCCGTTGGGCGCCACCGTGCCGGTTCCGGCCGAGATCGCCGACGAGACCGAGCGCGAGGCGGCCGAGAAGGCGCTGCGCTACATGGATCTGACCCCGGGGATGCCGCTGCGCGAGGTCGGTGTCGACACCGTTTTCGTGGGTTCGTGCACCAATGGCCGCATCGAGGATCTGCGCGCGGTCGCGGAAGTTCTGAAGGGCCGCACGGTCGCGGCGGGTGTGCGGATGCTGATCGTCCCGGGCTCCATGCGGGTGCGGGCGCAGGCGGAAAAGGAGGGGCTGGGCGAGATTTTCACCGCCGCCGGCGCGGAATGGCGCCAGGCCGGGTGTTCGATGTGCCTGGGCATGAATCCCGACCAGCTGTCCCCCGGTCAGCGCTGTGCCTCCACCTCGAACCGCAATTTCGAGGGCCGCCAGGGCAAGGGCGGCCGCACGCATCTGGTCTCGCCGCTGGTCGCGGCGGCCACCGCGGTGCGCGGAACCCTGTCCTCACCGGCCGATCTGAACTGATCCGGCTCGATTCGGCCCTTTCTCACCAGACTTCAGGAGTAAACGATGGAAGCGTTCAAGGTTCACAAGGGGATCGGTGTTCCGCTGCGCCGGTCCAACGTCGACACCGACCAGATCATCCCGGCCGTGTATCTGAAGCGCGTCACCCGAACGGGATTCGAGGACGGTCTGTTCGCGGCCTGGCGAACGGATCCGCACTTCATTCTGAACACCGAGCCTTACAAGCGGGGTAGTGTCCTGGTCGCCGGTCCGGATTTCGGTACCGGATCCTCACGAGAGCACGCGGTTTGGGCGCTCATGGACTACGGCTTCCGGGTCGTGATCTCCTCGCGCTTCGCCGACATCTTCCGGGGCAACGCCGGCAAGGGCGGTCTGGTGGCCGCTCGAATGTCACAGAACGATGTCGAATTGCTCTGGAAGTTGCTCGAGGAACAGCCCGGTCTGGAATTGGTGACCGACCTCGAGGCGCGCACGGTGTCGGCGGGAACCGTTGTGTTGCCGTTCGATATTGATGACTACACCAGGTGGCGCCTGCTCGAAGGGCTGGACGACATCGGTCTCACTCTGCGTCGCTGCGACGAGATCGACGCCTACGAAAAGGCAAGGCCAGCTTGGAAACCGACGACGATTCCGGCCCATATTTCGCAGACGTAATCATTGGGAACCGTTAGCTGAACCCTCCCAAACCAGGTTGCTGGGCGTGTGCCACGCCACATGAATTTTGGCGTGGCACATAGACTCTTGCCCAATGAAGGTTTAACGTGGTACCTAGTCGGTCCGACGACGGGCCATTTAGTCTGCGGAGGATTCAATGAACAAGGCGGAACTGATCGATGTTCTGACCGAGAAGTTGGGTACTGACAGGCGCACGGCTACTGCGGCAGTGGAGCAGATGGTCGACACCATCGTGCGCGCTGTGAACAAAGGCCAAAGCGTCACCATCACCGGATTCGGTGTCTTCGAACAGCGTAAGCGGGCCGCTCGCGTCGCCCGTAACCCGCGCACCGGCGAAACCGTCAAGGTGAAGCCGACTTCGGTCCCCGCGTTCCGTCCGGGCGCGCAGTTCAAGGCGATCATCGCGGGTAAGCAGAAGATCGCGGCGAGCGGCCCGGCCGTGAAACGCGGTGTGGCCGCCCCGGTGTCGGGCAAGGCGGCGGGCGCCAAGAAGACGACCGCCAAGAAGACGGCCAAGAAGGCCGCCGCGAAGAAGACCACCGCCACCAAGGCCCCGGCCAAGACCACGGCGAAGAAGGCCGCGTCGAAGGCCCCGGCCAAGAAGGCGGCGGCCAAGAAGACCGTGGCCAAGAAGACCACGGCCAAGAAGACGGCCGCGAAGAAGGCCCCGGTCGCCAAGAAGACGGCGGCAAAGAAGACCACTGCCAAGGCAACTGCGGCGAAGAAGACCACGGCCAAGAAGACGGCCGCGAAGAAGGCGCCCGCGAAGAAGACCGCCGCCAAGCGCACCGCCCGTCGCTGACGGGGGTAGCGTCCAGCGGAGGCACTGCGCTACGCAGTGGGACGACATATGCGA
>NZ_JASCXP010000575.1:0-3482 GCF_030010695.1 Nocardia sp. CC201C | reverse complement strand
AGCGGGACTGACAACGGCACCGGCTCCGGTGACATCGGTGTCGGTGGTATCGGTAGCGGCGGTATCGGTGTCGGCGGCCGCAGTGCCGGTGTCGGTAGCGGCCGGTATCCCGGCCGTGTCGTGTGGGCACCTCCGACCCGTATCCACCCCGCCCGGGCTCCTCGCGTGAACCTGCACCACCATCCCCGGCAGTGGCTTACCGAGCACCACGGCCCACGGTCGCGTACAGGTCGGGGCGATCACCTACGCCAGTAAGCCGCTACGCGGCACGACCCACTCGACAACACCACCCCCGGCCAAACTCGTGAGCCGGGCGTAGGGGCACGCCCCACAGCCGCACGTCGGCGAGAATCGGCCCAGGCGCACCACACCCCGCCGGTGCTCTCCGGACGAAAGACGCTGAGATGACCTCAACGAAGGGTTCTTCGAAAGTTGGCAGTACGAGGTGTGGCGGGCCTACGCCTCTGTATCGAGAGAGAAACAGAGGGCTCTGGCAAACCCGCCGGTCGGATCGTTGGTTGATGAGTCAGGGCCACGTGCGCGGTCAGGGCTCAGCCAGGAGATGGCAGGTCATCAGAACAGTCCGACGGTGAATCCTTCGTCTCGGACGCCGAGGTAGCGCGGTCCCGCGCAGTGTCTCAGGGCCGCGTCGAGCGGGGCGACCAATTCGTCGGCCGAACCGAAGGGCAGCCGGTAGCCGTCGCGGATCTTGTGGAACTCCCACAGGTGGTTCATCTCCGGATGCCGGTTCCGAAACTCGGGGTCCGCGGGAAACAGGTCGAGCCGGACCATCGCGATCCTGCGCGGGGTCGGACGTCGATTCACCGTGCGCGACACCGCGATCGCGGACAGCTCGGCCCAGGCGACCGCCCACGGCGCGCCCTGCGGATCGTGCCAGCGTATGCCGTTGCGGTCGAGAATCAGCTGACGCGGCCGGGTGAGCAGCCGCCAGCCCAGCACGCCGACGACGGCGATCAGCAGCAGCACGGCTCCGATGATCAGGGCGAACACCTCGGCGACGCGCCCACCCGACACCCCGCCGGTACTCGCACTGATCACGGCCACCAGGCCGAACCCGCCCGCTACCAGGATCCCGGCCAGGGCCCGCCCCTTCGTCCCGCGCGCTAGATCGATCACGATCGGTTCCACTGTCTGCTCGAACACCTGCGCAGCCTACAAATTCGGAGGCACGCTCGCACCGGAGATATCGGGCGGCCGCACCGGTGACGCCTCGGCCGATGTCCCGAGGTTCGTGATGGCCCGTGGTTCGAGACGCGGACCGCCCGTGCGGCGGGAGAGACCGATACGTATGCAGGCCCGACCCGTACGCAGGCCCCACTCGGCCGTGTGGCGGCCGCTGGTTGGCTCGGGTGTGCGTGACGGCGGCTCGATCGCGGTTGTGCGTGGCGGCTACCCGGTCGCCCGGGCGCGGTCGCGATGCCAGGCGTCCAGGGCGGCGGTATCGCGCACCGCGCCCCGGTCCGCGGAGGTGGCCAGCAGCGCGTAGGTGCGCAGGGCCGCCGACACCGGGCGGCGACGGTCGCGGGGGCGGTAGCCGGGACCGGCGACCAGGGCGGCGCGGCGGGCGGCGAGTTCCGCGTCGTCGACGTGCAGGGTGAGCGCGCGGGCGGGGATGTCGACGGTGACGGTGTCATCGTCGCGGACCAGGGCGATGGGGCCGCCCGCCGCCGCCTCGGGGGAGACATGGCCGACGGACAGGCCCGACGAACCGCCCGAGAAGCGGCCGTCGGTGACCAGGGCGCAGCTGTCGGCGAGTCCGCGTCCCTTCAAATACGCGGTGGGATAGAGCATTTCCTGCATCCCCGGCCCGCCGCGCGGTCCCTCGTAGCGCACCACGAGCACATCGCCGGGGCGCACCCGGTCGGCGAGAATCGCTTCGACGGCCTCCTCCTGTGATTCCACCACCACGGCCGGGCCGGTAAAGGTGCGCAGGGCGGCGGGCACACCGGCCGATTTCACCACCGCGCCGTCGGGGGCGAGGTTGCCGCGCAACACCGCCAGACCGCCGTCCGCGGTGAAGGCGTGGCCGATATCGCGGATGCAGCCCTGTGCCGCATCGAGATCCAGCGCATGCCAGCGCCGCGACTGGGAGAACGCCGTCGCCGAGCGCACGCCGCCCGGAGCCGCGTGGAACAGTTCCACAGCCTCCGGAATCGGGTTGTCGCCGCGCACATCCCAGGCGTCCAGCCATTCCCGCAGTGAATTCGCGTGCACCGCACGCACATCGCCGTGCAGCAGTCCGGCTCGGTCCAATTCGCCCAGCAGCGCCGGAATGCCGCCCGCGCGGTGCACATCCTCGATGAGGTACGAGCCGTTCGGAGCCACCTTGCACAGGCACGGCACCCGTCGGGACATGGCCTCGATATCGGGCAGGGTGTAATCCAGTCCGGCCTCCTGCGCGGCGGCCAGCAGATGCAGGATGGTGTTGGTGGAACCGCCCATGGCGATATCCATGGCCATGGCATTGTCGAAAGCCTTGCGGGAGGCGAGGTTCCGGGGCAGCACTCCGGCGTCGCCGTCGTCGTACCAGCGGCGGGTCAGCTCCATGACGGTGCGGCCCGCCGCCTCGTACAGCGCGCCCCGCGCGGTGTGGGTGGCGAGGGTGGTGCCGTTGCCGGGCAGGGCCAGGCCCAGTGCCTCGGTCAGGCAGTTCATGGAGTTGGCGGTGAACATGCCCGCGCAGGAACCGCAGGTGGGGCAGGCGTTCTCCTCGATGCGGTCCATATCGGCGTCGGACACCAGCGGGGAGACCGCCTCGGCCATGGTGACGATGAGGTCCAAGCGGCTGCGCACGGTGCCGTCCACCAGCACCGCGGTACCGCCCTCCATGGGGCCGCCGGACACGAACACGGTCGGGATGTTCAGGCGCAGGGCGGCCATCAGCATGCCGGGAGTGATCTTGTCGCAGTTGGAGACGCACACCAGGGCGTCGGCGCAGTGCGCGTTCACCATGTATTCGATGGAATCGGCGATGAGGTCGCGGGAGGGCAGAGAGTAGAGCATGCCGCCGTGGCCCATGGCGATGCCGTCGTCCACCGCGATGGTGTTGAACTCGCGGGCGATACCCCCGGCCGCGCGCACGGCGTCGCAGACGATGCGGCCAACCGGCTGGAGGTGGGTGTGGCCGGGCACGAATTCGGTGAAGCTGTTCGCGACCGCGACCACCGGCTTGCGACCGATATCCGCCGACGGCACGCCGCTGGCGCGCATGAGCGCCCGCGCGCCCGCCATATTCCGGCCGTGTGTGACCGTGCGTGACCGCAGTTCCGGCATCCCGGCACCTCCTGAACAATCTGCAACCGTTTGGTTGGAGTTTGGCACGACCCGGCGCATAACTGCAACCGTTTGGTTGGAATTACTAGGATGGGGCCATGGCGTGGGATACCGAGGGCACCAAGCGGCGACTACTCGAGGCGGCCGTGCAGGAATTCGCCGAACGCGGACCGGCCGGGGGGGGGGGG
>NZ_JASCXP010000574.1:0-3483 GCF_030010695.1 Nocardia sp. CC201C | reverse complement strand
CCCGATATCGTTGCCGCCCACGGTCACCGTCACCAGATCGGTATCCGGCCGCACGGCCGTCAACTGCGGCGGCATACCGAACAGTGAATCCCGCAGAATATGGTCACAGGTGGCCCCGCTGCACGTCGCGTCGGTCAACTCCAGCCCCGCCGCCGCGGCCACCAGCTGCGGATAGTTCCCACGCGACCGCCCCACCCGCCGCGACACCCCCGGTGCACGCGGCGCGATCCCCGGTCCGGCCGCGAACGAACTGCCCAGCGCCACATAGTTCTTCCCACGCCACGCCCCGGTCCTACGGGCCGCCTCTTCGAACATCCGTCACCTCATCTCACGGCCGGGCACTCCCTCGACACCCGATCCCGACCAATCCCGCAGCCTGACGGTCCGCGCCCGGAAGCGCAAGTGCGCGCCCCGCGACCCCTTCCGCCTCCGGCGCACCCCCGGCACCGAGAGTCGTTGCGCCACAGGACGGACCGATTCGTCCGGCCTACCCGAGAATTCCCGACCGCGACCAACCCGTCCCCGGCAACCCCGCCTGTCCAGGCGTTTCTGCGCGATCGCGCAACCTCCCGCAGGATGGCGGACGTGGGTGATCACAAACAACGCATGCTCCGCGGCGAGCTCTACCGCGACAACGACCCCGAACTCGTCGCCGAACGCCAGCACTGCCAGCGCCTGCTGGACACGTACAACGCCACCGGCGTGGGCGAGGACGAACAACGCCGCGCCCTGCTGGCGGAACTGCTCGGCGAGATCGGCGCGGGCTCCTGGATCATGCCGCGCTTCCAATGCGACTACGGCTCACTCATCCGCATCGGCGCCAACAGCTTCCTCAACTACGACGCCATCATCCTCGACTGCGCACCCGTCACCATCGGCGACGACGTGTCCATCGGCCCGCGCGCGCAACTGCTCACCGCCCTGCACCCGATGACCGACCACGACGTGCGCCGCCAACGCTGGGAGACCGCCGCGCCCATCACCATCGGCGACAATGTGTGGCTCGGCGGCGGCGTCATCGTCTGCCCGGGGGTGAGCATCGGCGCGAACACCGTGATCGGCGCGGGCAGCGTCGTCACCCGCGACATCCCCGAACGCGTCTTCGCCGCGGGCAACCCCTGCCGCGTCATCCGGACACTCTGACGTCGCCGCGCCGCCACCGAACCTTCCCAGCCGCTGAACCGCACCCAAGCCGCTGAACCGTGCCCGGGCCACCGAAACGCGCCCGAGCCGCTGAATCGCGTCCGGACGGGGAATCGGTGCCGAACGGAATCAGTACCGAACGCGGCGGGTCCCGGATACGCGCGCACGCACCCGGGACTCAGCCGGTCACAACCTCACTCCGCCAATCCGGCCAGCTCCGCGCACACCCGGTACAGCTCCCGCGCCGTCGCGTCGTCCTGCGCGGCACGCGAGGGCGCCTTCACCCGATTGCGCTGGAAATAGCACCCCGACACCGCCGCCACATCCGGATCGGTCGCCAGATAGGTGAGCGCCTCCGCCCCCTGCTCCGGGGTGATCATGAAGACGCGCTTGACCAACTCCATGGCGGGCTTGACGAACCACGGCGCCTCATCCCAGATATGGGTGGCGACCGCGCCCGGATGGAAGGCATTGGCGGTCACGCCCGTACCCCGCAACCGCCGCTCCAGATCCCGCACGTACAGGATGTTCGCCAGCTTCGACGCCCCGTACGCCCGCGCCCCGGTGTATCCGCGCCGCAACCCGAGATCGTCCAGCTTCACCTGCGAGCCGTAGTGCATGACCGAGGAGGTGAACAGGATCCGTGCGGGGGAGGAGTGCAGCAGCAGATCCATCAGCAGTTCGGTGAGCAGGAAACCGGCCAGATGATTGACCGCGAACGTGGTCTCGAAACCGTCCTCGGTCTCGGTGCGCCGCAGGTGAAAGCCGCCCGCGTTGTTCGCCAGCACATCCAGCCGGGAATAGTTGGCCTGCACGGTCTTCGCCAACCGCCGCACCTGCGCCAGACTGCCCATATCGCACTCGAGGGTGTCGACCGCGCCCGCCCCGCACTCCCGCACCGAAGCGGCCGTCGCCGACAGCTTCTCGGGATTGCGGCCGACGAGGACCAGATGATGTCCCTGGGAGCCGAGCTGCCGCGCCGCAGCCAGACCGATCCCTGACGTAGCCCCTGTGATCAGGATCGTTTTCATGCCCGCCCACCCTGCCATATCGACGCCGCGCTGTCTTCCTGCCGGGGTAGCATTCCGAAGCCGCCCCATTGCGAAAAAGATTGCCCCACAACACTCTAACGCGACAGCGGGGCAGCGTGCCCGTACTCGAGGCGGCGGGATCGGTCAATCGCGCGCCACCGAACCGCGCCCGCGACCCGCCACCCAACCGGCCCATTGCCCGAAAGCTCCCACCCCCGCCGAACCCGGTCGTACCGTAGAACGATGGAGCCGGTACTGGTCACCGGTGCCGCCGGGGGACGCCAAGGATCCACCGGCCGGCACCTCACCGCACAACTGCTCGGCCGCGGCGTCCCCGTCCGCGCCCTGATCCACACCGACGACGAACGCGCCGCCCCGCTGCGCGCCCTCGGCGCCGACGTCCGCGTCGGCGACCTGCGCGACCTCGAGACCGTTCGCGCCGCACTCGACGGCATCCGCGCCGCCTACTTCACCTACCCCGTCATCGACGGCTTCGTCGACGCCGCCGGCGCCTTCGCCGTCGCCGCCCGCGAGACCGGCGTCGAACGCGTCGTCGCCGTCTCCCAACTCGCCGCCGGACCCCAGGCCCTCACCCCGCGCATGCGCCAACACTGGGTCGTCGAACAAATCCTCGACTGGGCCGGAATCGGCGCCATCCACCTGCGCGCCGCCGTCTTCCACGAGAACCTCGCCCGCATCGCCGACACCGGCGACGGCGACCTGCTCACCCTCCCCATGGGCCCCGACACCACCACCCTGCCCCTGGTCGCCGCCGCCGACGTCGCCCGCGTCGCCGCCGGACTGCTCGCCGATCCCACCGCCGAGGCCGAACCGGTCATCCTCCTCACCGGCGACATCCAAACCATCGGCGACGCCGCCCGCACCCTCGGCCGCGGCTACCGCGACATCGACCCCGACACCTGGCACCGCTGGGCCCTCGACTTCTACGGCAGCCCGCACGCCGCCGCCCACCTCACCAAACTCTGGGAGATCTTCCGCCTGCTCGGCGAGGGCACCGGCCTCTACCAGATCACCCCCGCCATCCAGCAGTACGGCGGCCACCCGCCCACCACCCTCGCCGACTACGCCGCCCACCGCACCCGCTCCCACTGACACCATGTGACCACCGTCACCGCCCGGCCGCTGTCACACCCGGCCACCACCCGGTCTCTCACCTTGTGTCCGAAACACAACACACGAGGAGACCCGAATGACCGTCCTGGAACTGGCCCGCTTCACCGTCGACCCCACCGACGTCGACGCCATGCTGGCCGCCCGCCCGGCCATGCTCACCGCCCTGCGCGAGAAA
>NZ_JASCXP010000573.1:0-3527 GCF_030010695.1 Nocardia sp. CC201C | reverse complement strand
GCGAATGCCGATTCCGCCGAAGTACGCGGTGAGCCCGGCCAGGGCGGGAATCCGCTCCAGCAGGCGCAGGGGCGCGGGGAGGCCGTCGAGGGTGCCGTCCAGGCAGGGGCGCAGCAGCATGTCGTGTTCGCCGAGTTGCTGTCGTTGGACGGCGGCGGTCGGCAGCCAACGCCGCTTCTGCACCTTCGCCAGGTCGGCGGTGGTGAGGGTGCCGGAGCGCAGCGGGGCGGCGAGGATGCGGGCGGCGGCCACGGCGTCCTGGATCGCGAGGTTCACGCCGACGCCGCCGACCGGGGACATGGTGTGCGCGGCATCGCCGAGGCACAGCAGTCCGTCGGTGTCAGCCGACCCATGGTGACGCGCAGCAGTTTCACGTCGTCCCAGGATTCGATGGCGGCCACCGTCGCGTCGCCCCAGCCGAACAGTTCGGCCAGTTCGCCGCGCAGCCACTCGATGCCCCGGGCGCGCAGCCGCGCGTCCGCGCCTTTCGGAATCAGATAGGAGGTCTGGTAGTAGTCGCCGCGATCCATGGTCACCGCCGCCCGCCCCGCCTCGAAGCGGGCGAAGACCTGACCGTCGTGCCGGTCCCCCGCGCCCGCCGGAATGCGCAGCCACCAGACGTCCATGGGCACCTCGAAGGTGTCCTGCCGTAGTCCCGCCGCGTCCCGCACCACCGAATCGCGCCCGTCGCAGGCGAGGACGAGATCGGCGCGCAGTTCCGTGGTGGAGCCGTCGGTCTCGCGCAGCCGGACGCCGGCGATCCGGTCGCCTTCGTGCAGCGTTCCGATCACCTGGGTCGCCATGCGAATGGTGAAAGACGGCTCCGCACACGCAGATTCGGCAAGCAGATTGAGGAAGTCCCACTGCGGCACCATGGCGATGTGCCGATGCGGCCCCGGAATCCGGGTGAAGTCGGCGGCCACCACGGTGCGGTCGCCGATGTGCATGCGCATCCGCTCCAGCTTGCGCTGCGGCAGTGTCGCGAACTTCTCCCCCAACCCGAGTTCGTCGAGCAGACGCAACGTCGACGGATGCACGGTGTCACCCCGGAAGTCCCGAAGAAAGTCACCGTGCTTCTCGACGACGGTCACCCGCACCCCGGCCCGCGCCAACAGCAGCCCCGCCATCATCCCCGCCGGTCCGCCACCCACTACACAGCATTGCGCGTATTTCACAGCCGTCCAACCCCTTTGCGATTTCTACTACAATAAGTAGTAGTCCAATCGTCGATGGGGTTCAAGCGATCCGCCGAGCCGGTCGTTGCGGTCTGGCGGCAGGTCAGGATGCCTTGCGGCTGTCGTCGTTCTCGTGGTGGGCGATCACGGCGAGCAGTTCGCGTACCCAGGCGGGCCGCTGTTTGCCGATTCCGGCGGTCGCGATGTCGTTCTCGATCAGCGAGCGGATATACGCCGACTGCGACATGCCCAGCGCCGTGGCTCGGGCCTTGCACGCTCGGTCCAGGTCGTACGGCATCTTGATCGAACGGGGAACGAACACCGGTTCGGCGTCGGGGCCGATGGCGATCCCCAGCTCCTTCTCGGTCACTGTCTCGCCGGTGAGTTCGAGTCGGTCCTTGATCGCCGCCACTTCGGCGGGGCTCATCTCGTGGAACGGGTCAGTCATGGTGGGTCGCCTCCCAGCGTTCGAAGTCGGCGATCTGCTCTTCCGTGAGATAGGTCGCGTCGAAGATGTAGATGTCGCGGCCGGTGTGGCGGGCGTAGGCGGCGATGGCCCGGCCGTTGTCCGCGCGGCCGGAGATGACGAAGGTGCGCAGCCCGGTCGCGGTGTCCGTGGCGAGCTCGAGCCGAACCCGCCGCGTGCCGGTTTGCCAAGCGTTGACCATCTCGAACACCTCGTCGATGTCCACACCGGTCCTCGCCAGCAGCTGCGCCAACGCCCAGTACCACACGATCGCCACATCGGCAGACTACCGACAAGACTACCAGCATGGGCATGGATCGCACTTGCGCGGACTACCGCGGTCGGTAGCGGTGTGTCGTGCGACAGCCCGCGACGGTCGTCCGCGTCAGGGGCACAGGGCGTGCGACAGCAGGCTCATGGTGTCCTGGCGCTCCTCGATGACCTCGGTCATGGTGATGGTGACGGCCCGGCCCTCCGGAGTCGCGCCGGAGACCGTGATGAAGCCGTAGATGCCCCCGGTGTGACCGAAGTACCGTGCGCCGCAGGGTAGTTCGGCGACCCCGATGCCGAGTCCGTACTGGAAGGGATCGTCGGCGGCGCGGGGCAGGCCGTCGAGCATCTCGCGCAGCTGGGCCTCGGCGACGATCTTTCCGGCCAGCAGGGCGGCGTAGAAGCGATTGAGGTCGTTGCCGGTGGAGACCAGGGCTCCGGCCGCCCACGGCACGGACGGCTCGATGCGGGTGACATCGGTGGGCACGCCGTCGACGGGCGCGTATCCGTGTGGATGCGGCCCCCGGATGTCCAATTCGCCGGTGGCGGGCAGATACGTATCGGGGAGCTGCGCGGGGATGGTGATGCGCCGCGCCAGTTCCTCGGCGTAGGGCCTGTCCGTGAGCTTCTCGACGAGCATTCCGGCCACGAGGTAGTTCGTATTGGTGTACTCGTACCGCTCGCCGGGGGCGAACTGCGCCGGATTCCGCAGCGCGATGGCCACCTCCTCGGCGGGGGTGAACGTGCGTCCCTCCAGGCCCGCCCGGTACTCGTCGATCTCCGGTTCGGAGCTGAATTCCGGTAGCCCACTGCGATGTTGGAGCAGCTGGCGAACCGTGATGGCCTTGCCGTCCACGCCGTCGCCCACCAGGAGTCCGGGTAGATACGTGTCGACCGGCTCGTCGAGGCTCATCTGCCCCTCGGCCGCCAATTGCAGGACCAGTGCCGCCACGAAGGTCTTGGCGATACTGCCCACCCGCACCTGCTGCGGCGGCGCGAGCGGTATCGGCTCCCCTGTCTCCCGGTCGGCGACACCGGCGGTGAGGGTCACCGTCTGCCCGTTCTCGGTCAGTGTCGCGATCACCCCGGCGATCCCCGACCGCACCAACGCGTCGATATCGGCGCGCACCTGCTCCACCCGAGCGGGCGACACGGTCGTCGGCGGCCCGGCCACGGTGGGCCCCGCGGCGGAATCGATTGCGGAGCAGGCGGCCACGGGCAGCAGCGCCAGCGCGACAGCGGCGATCGGCACGATCCTCATGCACCGACGGTAGAAAGCCGTACCGCCGCAGCGCATCCGGTATGAACCCTGAGAATTCCCCGATCTTTCACGCGGAACGAATGCGGGTCAGCGGCTGACCGGTGGCCCGAGCGATGTGCGGCAACTCGGCCTTCAGTTCGGGCAGCGGCGCATCGTCGAACATGGCGACCACGAGGTCGTCCGCGTCGGTCTCCCACGTTCCGGCGATGCGGCCGTTCACGAGCACGAGCGGGGCGATCCACCCGGCGGTGCGGCTCACCTTCGCCCGATGATCCCCGGACAGCAGTTCGGTGTCCTTGGTGCCGGGGCCGAGGACGTACTGGTCGAACGCGCCGAGCAGACGAACGGATGCGGC
>NZ_JASCXP010000572.1:0-3568 GCF_030010695.1 Nocardia sp. CC201C | reverse complement strand
TCGCGCGCCGGGGCCAGCACCGCGGGCGCGAGTCGGCGACCGGCGTCGGCGACGGTGGCGACCGCGCCCGCGGCGGACAGGGTGATGGGATCGCCCACACCGTCGAGCTGTTCGCGCCAGTACTCCCCGTCCTTGAGGAAGCGGGTGGTCTCGCGATAGCGGGATTCGTCGGCGTAGATGCCGGCCAGCGGGGTCGCGCGGGAGACCACCGGTTCGGTGTGGTTCTCCAGCGCGCTGTAGATCTCCGCGGTGCGGGTGACGGCGTTCATCGCGCCGTAGCCGTCGATGACGATGTGGTGGGCGCGCGAGTACCAGAAGTACTCCGAATCCCCGACCCGCAGCACCACATTGATGGTGAGCGGATCGTGTTCGATGTCGATGGCCGAGCTGGCGTGCTCGTTCATCCAGGTCAGCGCGGCCGCCCGGGGGTCGGGTTCGGCGCGCAGGTCGATGCGCGCCCAGCCGGGCCGCCAGCTGGGGTCGACCACCTGGTGCGGGATCCCGTCGATCTCCGCGAGTCGCACATGGCCCACCTGGGTTTCGGAGCCGAAGCGCTCGATGGCGTAGAGCAGGCGGCCGACATCGAGATCGCCGTGGATCTCCACGTATTGCGCGATGGTGAGCGGAATATCGGGCCGGATGCGCTGGGCATACCAGAGGGCCGATTGCGCGGGCGACAGCGCGAAAGGTTGTGCTGAGAATTCACCAGAAGAGCATTGGTCGACGCGATCCGTGGCCAATGAACTCATCAATC
The DNA here is from genome assembly GCF_030010695.1 of Nocardia sp. CC201C. Taxonomy (NCBI): domain Bacteria; kingdom Bacillati; phylum Actinomycetota; class Actinomycetes; order Mycobacteriales; family Nocardiaceae; genus Nocardia; species Nocardia sp. CC201C. Next base: position 2,814 of record NZ_JASCXP010000572.1, on the reverse strand, counting down.
ACTCCGTTCTGCCGCTGTTGACGCAACTCCCCGAGCACCGCACCCGACGCTGCGACTGCCACGCGCACGCGTGTAGTCGTAGGACGTGATCCACGCCCTATGATTCGGTGCATCCCGCCGACCGGACTGGTGGCGATCTCGAGTTGTCCGGCAACGAACCTCGTTGGCGGAGTGGATTATTGATTAGCTACCTCACCGCAAACTTCGCGAAAACCGTGATCTACCAGTATTGATAGGATTCAGAGTGCGCGATATCAGCGGTGCTACTGTGACTTAGCTAACATCAGGTGAAGCTGCGGCAGGCGGGTTCGGCGGGCGTCCCTCATACGCGCCGCCGCCACGAACGGCAGGGCTGCTCCGGCTCGGACCGATCACACCCCGCGCCGGGCACGGGCCACCTCGCGTGTGGAGCCGGACGGTTATCCGGCTGCGTCCTGGTCGGCCGGCGGTGCGGGGGTGGTCGTTCGCCGTCGGATCGCTGCCGCCACGAGTGCGGCCGCGGCCAGAATACACAAGACATACTCCGGCGCGGGGCCGATCCGCGTGGCGAGTGTCGTCTCGGTGCGCAGCGGCAGCTCGGCCACCAGCGCCGCGGGCACGAACTGGGCAGTCTGCTGCTGGATTCGGCCGTCCGCGCCGATCATCGCGCTCACCCCGGTGGTGGCCGAGACCACCAGTGCGCGACCGTGCTCCACCGCGCGCACCCGCGACATGGCGAGCTGCTGGTAGGTCATCTCGCTCTTGCCGAAGGTGGCGTTGTTGGTGGGCACCGTGAGGATTTCCGCGCCCGCGCGCAGCGACTGTTCGAAGGCGCGGTCGAAGGCGACCTCGTAGCAGGTGGCGACGCCGATCGGCACGCTCCCGGCGGCCGCGGTCGGCACGTCCACCGCACCGTCTCCCGCGCCGGGCACGAAATATCCGGCGCGGTCGGCGTATTCGGAGAAGTGCCGGAAGAACTCACGGTAGGGCAGGTATTCGCCGAAGGGCTGGATGATCTTCTTGTCGTGGCGGTCGACCGGACCGTTCGCGCCGTCCCAGACCATGACCGAATTCGTGGTGGTGCGGTCGGAGTTGACCAGCACCGCGCCGACCAGGATCGGGGCCCCGATCGACTCGGAGGCCCGGGTGATGAGCGCGGCGGCGTCGCCGTTGCGCAGCGGATCGATATCCGACGAATTCTCCGGCCAGATCACCACATCCGGGCGCGGGACGCGACCGGCGGCCACCTCGCGGGCCAATTCCTCGGTGCGCCGGACGTGATTGTCCAGAACCGCGCGGCGCTGGGCGTTGAAGTCCAGGCCGAGGCGGGGCACGCTGCCCTGGATCGCGGCGACCGTGATCGGCCGGTTGCCGTCCTCCGGGCCGGGCAGCGCGGTCCGGAGGATCACTCCGGTGAGTGGAATGATAGCCACAAGCATGGTCGCGGAAATAATCAAGTTCCAGGATGTGGGACGCCAAGCTCCCCATCTGGAACGACGCGGGGAGTTGGCCGGGGCCTCCGCACCCGCCCGCCACCGCCGCACCGCGACCGCCAGCGCGGCCAATCCGGTACCGGTGAGCGCCACCAGGAAACTGACCAGCGGTGCGCCGCCGAGCATGGCGTACGGCAGGTACCAGCCGTCACCCTGACCGAAAGCCAGCCTCCCCCAAGGAAATCCGCCGAACGGGAAACTCGACCGCAGCCACTCGGTGAGCGACCATCCGGCCGCCACCCACAGCGGCCACCCCGGCAGCCACCCCACCCACCGCGCGACCACGCCGAACAGTCCCACGTACACCGCGCACACCGCCGACAGCGCCAACCACGGCACCGGTCCCACATAGATCCCGGTCCACGGCAGCAGCGGCAGGAAGAATCCCAGCCCCGCCAGCATCCCGTACCCGAATCCCGCACGCGCCCGCCCACTGCCGCGTACCACCAGCGTCAGCACGGCAATGCCCACCGGGGCCAGGAACCACAGCGTCCGCGGCGGAAAGCTCGCGAACAGCAACAGCCCGGCCACCGCGGCGGCCAACGATCGCGCCACCACCGGATACCGCCGCACCACACCCTCGACGCGGCCACGCACCCCACCGAGGTCCACCGCGTCCGTCACCGCCCCACCGTCACTCACGGCCGTGCCCTCCACGCAGTTGATCGGTCCCGCTACCGATGACCCGGCAGACCACACTGCCGACCGCCTCGGGTGGCACCGATGCCCACCGAGGTCGCCCCCGCGTGCCGAGGTGAAGAAGGCGCACACGACGACCGCCGTCGAAATCCACGGTCCCGAGATCCCGATGCCCAGAGTGCAGGCGGTGCCCGCAGTCGAATGTCGCGCCCGGTCGACTCGCCTCGGCTACCGCGCCCGCGTGATCCTGCGGTTCGACGGGACACGGTGGCGCCGACGACCGGACCGCAGCGAACCGGCTGCCACCACCGATGCTCACCGCCGCACCGGGCACGCCCGATGGGTGTCGACGCGTGGTGGCACCGAATCCGGCAGGAGCGGAGCGTGTTTCGCCGGACCTGCGGGTGGGGATGACGCATGCCGCAGCCGTCGGACCCGCGACGGACGAGCGGCGGCGCGGCGGGGTGGACGAGCAGCTTTCGACACAGCCGCGAGTGACGGCGCCATGCCGCGGGAAGCTGGGCCTCGGGGCGCTGTGCCGCAGGGGTCCATTCGCCATGGATTCAATCGCCATGGATGGTGACCCCGCGGTGCACGGTGCGCAGGCAGCGCGGCAGTGGCGCGGTGGGGTCGAGGGGTGGGAGTCCGGGGACGCGGGAGCGGGGGTCGGTGGACCAGCGCTGGACGGAGTCGGCCGACGCGG
>NZ_JASCXP010000571.1:0-3569 GCF_030010695.1 Nocardia sp. CC201C | reverse complement strand
GTATCGGTGCCGCGCACATCGCCGTAGCGCAGGGTGCGCAGCAGTTCGGGCAGCGCGGCCAGCAGGTGGGTGATGTCGTGGTCCAGCGCGGCCACCGACTCCAGTCGGCTGACCAGTCCGTCGACGGCGTCGCCCAGATCCGCCAGCAGGGCGGCGTCGAGGGCGGCGGCCACCTCGGGCAGCCCGGTATCGGGCGCGTGCACGCGGTCGAGGATCCGCGCCGTGGCGGCCGTCGCCAGGGTGGTGCCCCAGCGTGACGCCTCCACCACCGCCATCACCAGTTCGGGCCGCCATTGCAGCGTCCAGGTCTCGCGGAAGGTGCCGGTGCCGCGCACCTCGTCGCGGGTGCGCCGCCCCCAGTCGATGCCGAGCAACTCCAGGCGGTGCAGCAGTTGGGATTTCGCCATATCGCGCTCGGTGCGCAGATCCAGCTCCACGGTGCGTTCCGCGGCTTCCTGCCGCAGCCGCAGGGTTCTGATTCGCGCCCGCAGATCCGCCTCCAGCGGGACGGTCGGCGTGTCCTCGGGCACGGTCCCCAACGCCTCGCCGATCACCAACTCGCGAGTGACCAGATCCAGCATGGTCTCGTCGCCGTCGCACAGCACCGATCGGGTGGCCTCGGTGACCTCGGACAATCCGGCCAGCGGCCGTCCGCGCAGGGTGGCGAGGGTCTCCGCGAGCCGGACGGCCTCGATGATGTGCGCACTCGACACCGGCAGGTCGTGCCGCCGCAGCATCCCCGCCACCTGGGTCAGCCAGCGCGCGATCGGCTGCTCGGTCTCGGCGAACAGGTGCCGGTACCAGCCCGGCGAGGTGATGCCCGCGCCGTACCCGGATGAACTCGACAGTCGCGAATGCGTCCACGGCACCCAGGTGAGTGTGGTCTTCACCTTCGGCATGCCCTTCAGCAGCCGCGCGTCCGCCACCGCCGGAGGCAGCGTCCCGCTCAGTGCGGGCGCGTGCCAGGCACCGCACACCACGGCCAGTCGCCGCGCCCCGCCCTGCAACGCCTTGCGCATGACCTGCCGCATATGCGCCTCCCGGCGCAGGGTGTGCGCGTCGACCACGATCTCGGCCGCGACCCGCCGCCGCACCTCGATATCGGCGCTCGCGACTTCCCGTGCTTCGCCCCCACCGGTCGCCGCGCCGTGTCCTGCCTCGCCTGCACCGGCCGCCGCGGGGTATCCCGCACCGCGCGCACCGGCCGGCGCGGGGTGGGGCGTCGTATGGTCGTGGCTTGGAGCCGCGCCGCTCGCGGTGCTGATGTCCGTCGGGGTGCTGATGTCCGTCGGGGCGCTGGCGTCCGTCGGAGTGGTGTCGTCGGTCGGTGCTGTAGCCGCGCCGTCGGCCGGGGCGGTTGGTGCCGCGGCGCTGCCGGCGGTCGGGGGTGGGGCGGCGTCTTCGTTGTTCGAGGTGGTGTTCGCGGGGACCGCGGCTTCGCGCAAGGCGGTCATGGCCTCGTGCACGGCATCGAAGATGTCCGCTTCCGAGCTGGATTCGATGACGGCGTCCCACCAGCGCTCGGCGTCGTCGTAGCCACCGGCGGCGGCCAGTAGGCTCAGCGGGTCGGTGCGGTCGCCGGGTTCCTCCGCCGCCGCGAGCGCGGTGGCGGCGGGCAGATCGCAGAACCCCACCCGCACACCGTGTTCCACCCCGTACCGCAGCGCCTGCCATTCGGGGGAGAACTCGGCGTAGGGCCAGAACGCCGCCGTGGACGGCTCCTCCGGTCGATAGGCGAGCAGCGCCACCGGCGGTGCCATCGCCTCGGCGGCCACGTAGCGGACCAGGCCGTCGGCGTCGGCCGGGCCCTCGATGAGAATCACGTCCGGCCGAAACCGCTCCAGGGCCGAGCGCAGCGAACGCGCCGATCCGGGCCCGTGGTGGCGGATGCCGAAGATCCGGGTCCGCGGCTCGGAGTCGGCCTCCGGCGGCAGGGCGGGGGCACTCACGTGTGCACCTCGCGGCAGGCACGGTAGAAGTCGGCCCAGTCCTGGCGTTGGCGCACCACGGCTTCCAGATATTCGGTCCACACCACGGCGTCGGCGACCGGATCGGAGATGATCGCGCCCTGCACCGCACCCGCCACATCCTCGGCGCGCAGTACGCCGTCACCGAAATGCGCGGCCAGCGCCAGCCCACTGGTGATCACCGAGATGGCCTCGGCGGTGGACAGCGTGCCCGACGGCGACTTGAGTTTGGTGCGCCCGTCCACCGTCATCCCCGAACGCAGCTCCCGGAAGACCCGGACCACCCGCCGGATCTCCTCCGCGGCGGCGGGCACGGCGGGCAATTCCAGTGCCGCGCCGAGCTGTTCGACCCGCCGGGTCACAATGGCCACCTCGTCGTCCTCGCCGGCGGGCAGCGGCAGCACCACGGTATTGAAGCGTCGCCGCAGCGCCGAGGACAGCTCGTTGACGCCGCGGTCGCGGTCGTTGGCCGTCGCGATCACCGTGAAGCCCTTGGTCGCCTGCACCTCCATGCCCAGTTCCGGTATCGGCAGCGTCTTCTCCGACAACACGGTGATCAGCGCGTCCTGCACGTCCGAGGGGATGCGGGTGAGTTCCTCGATGCGGGCGACGGACCCGGTCCGCATGGCCGTCATGACCGGCGACGGCACCAGCGCCGCCGCGCTCGGCCCCTCCGCCAGCAGGCGGGCGTAGTTCCAGCCGTAGCGCACCGCCTCCTCCGTCGTCCCCGAGGTGCCCTGTACCAGCAGGGTCGACGCACCCGAGATGGCGGCCGAGAGATGTTCCGACACCCAGGTTTTGGCGGTGCCGGGCACGCCGAGCAGCAGCAGTGCGCGATCGGTGGCCAGGGTGGCGACCGCGACCTCCATGAGCCGCCGCGGCCCCACGTACTTGGGTGTGATGACGGTGCCGTCGGTCAGCGTGCCGCCGAGCAGATAGGTGACCACCGCCCACGGTGAGAGCCGCCACGACGGTGGCCGCGGGCGGTCGTCGGCGGCGGCCAGGGCGGCCAATTCGTCGGCATAGGACTGTTCGGCGTGCGGGCGCAGCAGGGCGTCCCGATCCGCGGTGCTGGTCACTGCAACTCCTCGAGCATGGTCCGACGTTCCACGAGGTCCGCGGCGAGCTGGTCGAAGGCCTGCTCCCAGTACGGTTCTCCGCAGTGTCGGGCGGTGGCGGTGACGGCGGGCGCGCTCGTCACCGGGAAATGGGTGGCGGCCGCCCGGAACAGCGTCCGGTACGACCCCGGCACCAGACTGGGCGCACCCGGCCGGTCCGCGCTCAGCCGCGCCCGCTCCAGGAGCAGGCGCAGCACATGCTCGGCCACCGGTTCCGGCCACGGATGCGGGAGCGCCCGCAGCAGCGATTCGATCTCGGCCAGCCAACTGCTGTCCAGGCGGCGCAGATGCCGCACCTGATCGTCGAGCGGCTGCACGGCGAACAGTTCGCGCAGCTGCTCCATATCCGGATCGCCCGCCGCCGGCGGCGCGGCGATGATCGCGAACAGCGCTCGCGCCCAGGCCGGATCACGTTGTGCCAGGGCGGCATCGGCCCAGCCGTGCAGCATCGGGCCGCGCAGTCCCTCGGCCATGGGCACCCGCA
>NZ_JASCXP010000570.1:0-3586 GCF_030010695.1 Nocardia sp. CC201C | reverse complement strand
CGGGCCAGTCGTGCAGCACCCAGGTCAGCAGGTAGGCGTCCGCGCCCGCGGGCAGCGGTTCGAAGAAGTCGCCCGCCCGGGCGGTGCACCGCTCGCCCAGCCCGGCTCGCTCGAAGGCGCGGGCGGCGGCATCGGCGGCATCGGGCAGATCCACCAGGGTGCCGGTCAGCCGGGGATGCGCCGACGCGAGTGCGCTGAGCACCGCACCGGAGCCGCCGCCGACATCGACCACCGAGCGCACCCGGTCCCAGGCGTAGGCGTCGGTGAGGGTGGGCACGGTGAAGCGGGTGTGCTTGCTCATGAGTTCGTTGTAGGAGGCGTCGGTGTCGTCCCACAGCGATCGACCGTGCACCACCGGATAGCCGGGCTCACCGGTGCGCACCACCTCGAGCAGTGCGCCGAACGCGCGGTCCATGCGACCGCCCGCCCCGTCCAGGTCGAACCAATCCCGCATGGCGAGTGGGTGATCCGAGCACAGCAGCCGCGCGGAGTCGGTGAGTCCGAAGCGGCCGGGCGCGGTTTCGGTGAACACGCCACGGCAGGCGAGGTAGCGCAGCAAACGGTGCAGCGCATCGGCATTCGCCCCGGCCTTGCGGGCCAACTCGTGCGCGTCGTCGACACCGTCGGCGATCAGATCGGCGATGCGCAGGGTCGCCGCGACCCGAATCGCCCAGGGCGTCACCAGATCCGATTGATCCATCAGGGACACGGCAACCTCCGTACCGGTAGCGTGGCGGGACCGCGACTCATCAGGTCGCCGGTCGATCGATAGCTGAATCCGTCCGCCAGCCGCAGGCGCGGTGCGGTCTCGGCCAGCACGCGCAGATAGATCTGGGCTTGCAGGCGGGTGAATGTCGCGCCGAGGCAGGCGTGCGGCCCGGTGCCGAAGCTGAGGTGGCCCGCCGCGCCCGGCCGATGCAACCGGAACTCGTCGGGGTCCGGCCAGCGTCGGGGATCGCGGTTGGCTCCGGCGGTGACGACGAAGATCCGCTCCCCCGCCGCGACCGGTGTGTCGCCGACCGGGCAGGGGCGCGTCGCCGTGCGCATACTCCACAGCGCGGGTGGCTCGTGCCGCAGCGACTCCTCGACGGCCGCGCCGAGGTGCTCGGCGGGCAGCGGCCACATCCGCGAGATCAGCAGGCGGTGCAGCAGATTGCCGATCAGGTGGGTGACATTGCGGACACCGGCGACGACGAGGAAGTGCACGAGCATCCGCCGCTCCGGCGCGGTGAGGTCGGGGAAGCGCCGCAGCCGCAGGCCGCCGACGTGGTCGCGGAACTCCGACCAGCCGGGCGCGGTCTCGTAGCCGACCAGGGTGGTGAACTCCGACACCCACCGTCGCACCAGATCGCTTGGCAGTTCCAGGAATTCGGCGAGGGCGAGGGCGGGCAGCGGTTCGGCGAAGTCGGTCACCAGATCCTCGGCGGCCGCGGCGTGCGTGCGAGCGTGTGCCGCCAGGACGGGTTCCAGGTCGGCCAGTGCCTTGGCGGTGAACTGTCCGCGTATCAGCGCGCGCAGCCGGGTGTGCTCGGGTGCGTCGAGTTGGGACAGCGCCGGAACTTTCTCCGGCGCGGTCGCCTGTGCGGCGACGGTGTTGTTCGCCTGGCTCGAGAAGCTCGCCGCGTCCCGCAGCACGGTGCGCGACACCGCGTCGGACACCACGACCCGGAATCCGGAGAACGGGCAGGCCACCGGCGGGTGGTCGCGCAGCAGCGGATACGGATCGCGGATGTGCCGGGAGTCGAGCGGATTGAAGACGGTGTCGCCGGTGGACGTGTCGGTGGTGCCCGTGGACATCTCAGCTCCTCTCCGGCAGCAGTTCGTCGATCCGCACGGCGGGCGCGGGCGCCCGCCGCACCGGCAGCGGGTAGCCGAGTCCGCGGGTGAGCTCCGACCACAGCCGCGACAGCGTCAGGTGGTACTGCCCCGCCGCGAGGGGGTCGACGCCGTCGGCGATGGCCTGCCGCATGGTCAGCAGCGAATGTCGCACTCCGTCCGGCCACACCTGGTCGAAGACGTCCCGCACGCCGGGCGCGGTGGACGGCCCCAGGCACGCCACCGTCGGGGTGGCGTCCACTCCGTCGAGGGCGAAGGTGCCGCTGTCCTTGGGCACGTGGACGGCGGGACACCACAGCACCGGCCCGTGGGTGCTGGCCAGCACCAGGGTGCCCGCCTCGGTGCCGAGGGTGACCTGGTGCCGCAGATGCGTTGGATGGTCGAGATCATCGGGTACGACCTGGTTGTTCACCCGCAGGGTGACCGGCACCCCCGCGATGACCGCGTTGACGCACCGGTCGGTGAACGCCGACCGGGCCAGGCCGTGCAGTCGTTGCGAGATCTCCGACGGTTCCAGCGCCCACGGGCTCAGTCCGCCCAGGGTCTGCCCGATGATGTCGAGCAGATCGTAGGACACCTGGACCGCGCAGCTGGCGTCCACGAAGGTCGCCGGGTGGGTGCGCAGCAGTCGGTGCGCCGCGTCCAGGAACCGACGCACCGGCTCCAGATGCAGGTAGAAGGTGTTGACGCCGAACATGACTCGTCGCCGCGCGGCGACCCGCAGGCAGTCGGCGAGTTCGTCGGCGCGCACCGGATGTTCGAGCAGTACCGGGATGTCGCGCGCCAGGAACGCCTGGGCGAGTTCGGCTCCGGGGCCGCCGCCGACGCCGCTGGGCACCACCACACAGGCCAGATCCACACCGTCGGGGACCTGGTCGGGCGCGGTGTGCAGCGGCACCCCGTACTCCCGCGCGCAGGCGCGGGAGCGTTCGCCGCCCCGGGCGAGAATGCCGGTGAGCTGGAACGGTTCTCGTTCCAGGGCGCGCAGGTACACCCGACCGAAGCCGGTACCGCACACGAGGACTTTCACAGTGTTCCTTCCTCGCCGAGCAATGGCGGAATCACCCGGAGCGGGTCGAGCACATCGTCGGCGCTGTGGCTGCCGGGCTGGATCTCGCCGTCCAGGACGGCGCGGGCGGTGGTGGCCGCGATGGTGGCGGTGAGGTCGGGCCCGGCACGCAGCCGCGCGCGGTGGACCGTGCCGTCCACATCGGTCAATTCCGCTGTGATGACCAGATATTCGGTTCGGCCCGCGGTATCCGCGGCGGCTGCCGCCAAGAGCTGTTCGACCGTCGGCGCACCGCCGCGCAGCAGGCGCCGCACGCAGTCGCCGTCGAAGCGGGTGCTCCAGTCGGAGCCGGTGAGCCCCAGTGCCCGATCGACGCGGGCCGCCTGCTCCCGCCATCCGTCGGTGGTCGCGAGGAACTCCCGTGCCGCCGCGGGGGTGAACCGGTACAGGCCGCCCGCGGTCACCGATAGCCGCGCGGGCCGCACCCCGCGGGCGGCGGCCAGGTAGCGCGGCAGCAATCCGGCCGCCCCGGGCATGGCACCGGCGTCGTAGACGGCGATCCGCTCGTCCCGGCCCGGGCCTGCTGGACCCCCGGGCCGTGCGGCCTGACCAACGAGCCGTGCAACCGGATCGCCGGGTCGTGTGGCCGGATCGCTGGGCCGTGCGGCCAAGTCGCCGGGCCGCGCAGCCAACTCGCCGGGCCGCGCAGCCAACTCGCCGGGCCGCGCAGCCAACTCGCCG
>NZ_JASCXP010000569.1:0-3589 GCF_030010695.1 Nocardia sp. CC201C | reverse complement strand
GGCCGTCACCATGGACAAGGGCCTCGACCAGATCGCCGCGGTGCTGGGCGTCGTGCTCGCCGGGGCCGCGTACGTTCCGGTCGACACCAATCAGCCCGCCCCGCGCCGCGCCGCCATGCTCGACGGAATCGACCACGTGCTCACCGAGATCCCGGAGACCGGCGCGGATGTCGCCGAGCCGCCGTCACCCGGAATCGACCCGGACGCGCTCGCGTACGTGATCTACACCTCCGGGTCCACCGGCACCCCGAAGGGTGTGATGATCTCGCACGCGGCCGCGCGCAACACCATCGAGGACATCAACTCCCGATTCGAGGTCACCGAGCACGACCGGGTGCTGGGGCTGGCCCAACTCGGATTCGACCTGTCCGTGTACGACATCTTCGGCGTGCTGGGCGCGGGTGGCTGCCTCGTCCTGCCCGATCCGGACCGGCGCGCCGATCCGTCGCACTGGGCCGAACTCATCACCGGCCACGGCGTGACCATCTGGAATTCCGTTCCGGCCCAAGCGCAGATGCTCGCCGACTATCTGCCCGGCGACGCGCCCTCGGTGCGGGTGGCGTTGCTGTCCGGCGACTGGATCCCGGTGGCGCTGCCCGCGCAGCTGCGGGAGCGGCTGCCGAAGGCGCGGCTGATCAGCCTGGGCGGCGCGACGGAGGCGTCGATCTGGTCCATCGGCCACGAGATCGAAGACCTGGCGCCGGGGGCGACCAGTGTGCCCTATGGAAAACCCTTGGCCAATCAGCGTTTCCGCATTGTCGACGCGCTCGGCCGGGACTGCCCGGACTGGGTGCCGGGTGAACTGTGGATCGGCGGCGCGGGAGTGGCGCTCGGGTACCGTGATGATGATGGGTTGACCGAACGGAAGTTCGGCGACGGCTGGTACCGCACCGGCGATCTCGGGCGCTATCTGCCCGACGGGACCATCGAATTCCTCGGCCGCGCTGACAATCAGGTGAAGGTGCGCGGGCATCGTATCGAACTCGCCGAGGTCGAGGCGGCACTGGCGGCGCACCCGGAGGTCGCGGCGGCAGCAGTGGTGGTCCAGGGTGAGGGCACCGCGCGGCGGCTGGTGGCCTTCACCGAGTCCGCGCTGCACCAGGCCGGTGCCGAGGTCCTGCGGAAGTCCGCCGCCGGTGCGCCATCGGGAGAAGTCGAGGCCGAGCGAATCGCCGACTTCGCGCACGCGCTGGACGCGGCCGTCCTGGCCGACGCCCGCGCCGCCGTCGACGCGGTGGCCGATCACGAGGTCGCCCCCCGCCACCGTGAGCTGCTGCGCCGCTGGCGAAACGTGCTGCGGGACAACCCGTCCCCTGAAATTGCCGGCACCGGCGCCCGCACCGCCGCCGCTGCCTCGGTCGCCGATCGCGGCGCGACCGGTGTCTGGGAGCGGGTGCGGGAACTGGCCGTGCCGGACCTGTGTGACGAGCGGCTGATCGACTATCTGCACACCTGCGCGCAGTCCATGCCCGAGGTGTTGCGCGGTGAGCTGGATCCCATGACGCTCATGTTCCCCGACGGGGGGATGGCGGTGGCCGAGGCCGCCTACCGGACCAACATCATGACCCGGTACCTCAATGCCGTCGCGGCCGAGGCGGTGCGGCGGCGTGCGCCGCGCCGGGTGCTCGAGGTCGGTGCGGGGGTGGGCGCGACGACGGCGGAGGTGCTCGCCGCCGGATACGCGCCGACCCGCGACTACGTCTACACCGATGTGTCGCCGTACCTGCTCGAGCACGGACGCGCCCGCTTTCCCGGATTGACCTTCGCCCGCTACGACATCGACGTCCCGCCCCGCGAGCAGGGCTTCGCACCGGAGTCCTTCGACCTCATCCTGTGCGCGGGCGTGCTCAACAACGCCCGGCACACCGGCCGCACCCTGGGCTGGCTGCGTGAACTCCTCGCACCCGGCGGCACCCTGGTGATCACCGAGCCCACCCGGGAACATCACGAGGTGCTGGCCTCGCAGGCGTTCATGATGACCGCGCCGGAGGACCAGCGCGCCGACACCGGGCGCACCTTCCTGACCCGCGAGGAATGGCTGTCCGAACTCGAGCCGTTCGGACAGGTGACCTGCCTTCCGGAACCGGGACACCCTCTGGAACCGCTGGGGCAGCACGTTTTCGTCGCCTGCCCCTCGATCACCGATCGGCTGCGCGCCACCCTGCCCGACTACATGGTTCCCGCCGTGATCGAAACCCTGCCCGCACTGCCGCTCACCGACAACGGCAAGGTGGACCGGCGCGCCCTGGCGGCGCTGGCCGATATCCGCACCGCCGCGGCGGATCGGGCGACCGGAACGGACGACGAACCCCGCGACGAACTCGAGCGTCAACTCGCGGGCATCATCGCGGATGTGGTGCGCCGCCGCCATATTCCGCGCACCGCCAATCTGTTCGGGCTCGGCGCGGATTCGGTCATGCTGAGCCAGATCGCGGGCCGGGTGCAGCAGGAGGTGACCCTCGCGCACCCGCTCTACTTCGACAGCATCCTGCGCCAGCTCCTCCATCAGCCCACCCTCGCCGACCTGGCCGGTCACCTGCGTGCGGCCGGTGACCCCGAATCCGCCGCTCCCGCAACGCCGCTGGTGGACCTGGGCGGCCCGCCCAGCGACCCGCACCCGGTCATCGTCCTGGTGCACGAGGGGCTGGGCACCATGGCCCCCTATCAACGGCTGGCCGCGCGCCTGTCGGCGACCCGGCGGGTGCTCGGCCTGGCGGTGCCCGACCCCCGCGCCTTCGCCGAGATCGCCCCGGAGGTCCTCATCGACCGCCTCGCCGCGGACTACGCCGACGCGCTGCTCGCGGCCGGGCACACCACCATCCGCCTGGTCGGCTACTGCCTGGGCGGCCTGCTCGCCACCGAGGTGGCCCGGACCTTCACCGAACGCGGCGGCAGCGTGGACCGGCTCACCGTGATCAGCAGCTACCCACCGGAATTCGAGGTGGAGGAGCCCATGGTGCTGGAGGGCACTTTCGCGCAGGCGCTCGGAGCCGACCCCACGACACTGGGATATCCGGGCGACACCGAGGAACTCGGTCGCGCCCTGGCCGACATCCTGGCCGCCACCCCGGGCCGGATACCCGCCGGATCACTCGATTTCGGCGGCCTCGCGGAGTTGTCACCGGAGGAGCGGATCGCGCGGATCACCACCGACCCGCACCAGTTCGCGGTGTTCCGCAACAGCTTCCAAGCGGCCAGTCGGCACGCGCCGCCGCTGTACGCCGGTGACATCACCCTGCTGCGACCGCGCGAGGGGATGCGGTTGGTCTCCGGCATGTCCGGCGATCTCACCGACTACTGGTCCACGGTGTGCCTGGGTCGGCTCGATGTCGTGGAGATTCCCGGCAACCACTTCACCTGCCTGGCCCACGACCTCACCGCGCGGCTGTGACGGCCGGCCCCGTCATCGGAGTGCTCGGCGCGACCGGAGCCGTCGGGTCGGCCCTGCTCGGCATGCTCTCCGATCACGCCGTGCGGCCGGGCACCCGCGCGGACTTCACCGACCTGCGGCACTGGGCCACCGGCTGCGCGGTGGTCGTGAACTGCACCGGCGTGCCCGTCGCGGACCGGATACACAGTGCCGGAGCCG
>NZ_JASCXP010000568.1:0-3606 GCF_030010695.1 Nocardia sp. CC201C | reverse complement strand
GCCAGCGTGGACATCTGGTCGAGGAGCTGCTGCGGTGAACTACTGGCCAGCAGCGCGGTGAGCTGGTTGTTGCGGCCGCCGGTATAGGCGGCGGCCGCCGCGCGGTCGATGACCGGCCGGTACTTCTCGATTTCGGCGCGGGCGTCACCGAGGACCCGGGCGGCTTCGGCGGCCGTGGCATCGGCGGCCTCGGCGGCGGCGACCTTGGCATCGAGATCGGCCTGGGCGTTGAGCGCGGCCTGATTGAGCTGTTCGGACTGCCGGGACAGATCCACCAGGGTGGTGACGGCCTCACCGGCGGTGGCGGGGGTGGTGACCGGGTCGGCGGTGGCCGGGCCGCCTCCGTAACCGGCGACGACCAGGACGCCGACCGTCAGAGCCCCGCCCACGAGTCGTTTGGTTCGCTGTATCCGCTGCTGCGCTGCCACCGTCGGCGTGTCCCCGTCTCTTACCCCGAGTTGGAAAGAAAGGTCTCGATAAGGTTACGAAACGGCGGCCGTGCGTGTCCAGTAGGACACGAAAGGGTCACGGCCGCCGGGGATTTCGCAGGTCAGACGCGACGGGCTCCGGTGAACGGCATCGAGGAGATGGGGGCCACCTTCACCGGCTGGCCGGAGGTGGAGGCATGCACGACCTCACCGTTGCCGACGTAGATGCCGGAGTGGCCGCCGCCGTAGAACGACACGATGTCGCCGGGCCGCAGCGCGTCGTAGGAGACCGGGGTGCCGGCATTGAGCTGTTCGTAGCTGGTGCGCGGCAGCTGCACACCGGCCTGGGCGTAGGACCACTTCACCAGCCCCGAGCAGTCGAAGGCGTTCGGGCCCGCGGCGCCGTACACGTACGGCGCGCCGACCTTGCTCAGCGCGGCGTCGACGGCGAGTTCGCCCGCGGTCTTCTGCGGGGCGACGAACGGGGCGGGCGCGGGCGGCACCTCGACACCCGGAATCGGCGGGATCACGACCGGCACGGACTCCGGCACACCCGGAATGCCCGCGGGCAGCTGAACCTGATCGGGGACGTCGAAGGTGCCGACGCCGGGGATGGTCACCGGCTGCGCCGATGCGGGGGCGGCGGGCAGCAGCAGCGCGCTCAGCGTGGCAGCGCCGACGGCGCCGGCCGCGACGGCTCGCTGCGCACTGCGCTGCACGCCCCGGGCCTGTCGCTTGACGGTGTTGGTCGCCATGGTGAGGTACTTCCAATCTGCCCCGCGACGCCGCACCGGTTTGGTGGGTCGGACTCCGCGAGGTCTCAGGAAGATTACGAGCCGATAACGGTGGTTTGTAAACCCGAAGTCGTACCCGGACTACGCCAAATTGTTGACCACCCCTATTTCGGTGCGACAAAAGTCACAGCAATCACGAAACAATAACGACGGCCGTTTCGCCGGGAGCGTCGCGACGGCTACCGAGTGGTAGCGCGCGCTCATCCATAGCGCGCTCTATCTCGGCTATCACCGAATATCCCCCGGTCAGGCACATAGTCATTGATCAGGACACGCCCGACCCCGCGACCCGCCGCGCCGACATGCCCGGCAACCCGGCCGTGCGCACCGGGCGACCCACCGGACCGCCCGGTCACCCCGTTCACATTGATAGACAATGCAAATAACTGTGACCCTGGCCACAAAGAGGCATACTTTCGCAATTCGGGTCATTCATCTCGAGAATCTCGGTCAGATAAACGGACATTTCCGTCGTGGAAAACATGTCGGACCCCCGGCCTACGCTTGCTGGCCGTGCCCGAGCAGCTCGCCTTCGACGACCTCGACACTCCGCTCTACGCCACGACTTTCGTGGTCGTGGACCTGGAGACCACCGGAACCAGCCCCGAGGGCGACGCCATCACCGAGATCGGCGCGGTGAAGGTGCGCGGTGGCGAGGTACTGGGCGAGTTCGCCACCCTGGTGAACCCGGGGCGGTCGATTCCGCCGCAGATCGTGCAGGTCACCGGCATCACCACCGCCATGGTCTATGACGCCCCCCGGATCGACGCGGTCCTGCCCGGCTTCCTGGAGTTCGCCGCGGGTGCGGTGCTGGTGGCCCACAACGCACGCTTCGACCTCGGTTTCCTGAAGGCGGCGGCGTTGCGCTGTGAGCTGGCCTGGCCCGCGTTCCAGGTGGTGTGCACGGTGCAGCTGGCACGGCGCATCCTGGGCCGCGACGAGGCCCCCTCGGTGAAGTTGTCGGTGCTGGCGCAGTTGCTGGGCGCGGAGACGACGCCCATGCACCGCGCGCTCGACGATGCCCGCGCCACCGTGGACGTGCTGCACGCGCTCATCGGTCGGGTCGGGAATCTGGGCGTGCACAGCCTCACCGAACTCGTCGACTATCTGCCGGAGGTCACGCGGCAGCAGCGCGCCAAACGCGTACTGGCGGTGGATCTTCCGACCGCGCCCGGGGTGTATCTGTTCCGCGGCCCCTCCGATGAGGTCCTCTATGTAGGGACAGCGGTCAATCTGCGCCGCCGGGTGCGCGGCTACTTCACCGATTCGGAGACCCGACCGCGAATGCGGGAGATGGTGCGGCTGGCCACCCGGGTCGACCACGTGGTGTGCGCGCACGGGCTCGAGGCCGGGGTGCGGGAGCTGCGGTTGCTCATGGCGCACGCGCCGCCGTACAACCGCCGGTCGAAGTTCCCGCAGCGGGCGTGGTGGCTCACGCTCACCGAGGAGCCGTTCCCCCGTTTCGCGGTCTCGCGGACGCCGACGCGATACAGCCTGGGGCCCTTCAGATCTCGGGCGGACGCGGCCGAAGTGGGGGTGACGATCGCCGAGTACACCGGCCTGCGCACCTGCACCGTCCGCATCCCGCGCGAGGGCCGCCATGAGTGCCCGCCCGCCGTGGTCGGCGGTTGCCCGGCGAGCGCCCGAAACGCACCCCTGTATATAAAGGAGTACAACCGCGCTCCCGAAGCGGTCCGCGCACTGTTCACCGGCCGCTCCGACGAACCCCTGCATGACATTCGCGCACGCATCGAAACCTATTCCAACGCAGAGACTTTCGAATCCGCCGCCCGACTCCGCGACCGCCTGGCCACCGTCCTGCGCGCACTGCGCCGCACCCAGCGCCTGGCCGCCCTGGCCCGCATCCCCGAACTGATCGCCGCCCGCCCCGACGGCGCGGGCGGCTGGGAGTTCGCCGTCATCCGCCACGCCCGCCTGGCCGCCGCCGGAACCGCAGCCCGCGGCGTACCCCCCATGCCGGTCGTCGACCACCTGGTCGCCGCCGCCGAAACCGTCATCCCCACCCACCTCCACGACAGCACTCCCCCCGACGCGACCGCACCCGATCCGACACCACCGCCCGGCACGCCCGGCCGAACGCCGAAACCCGCACTCGGCACACCCGACCAGACCCCAGGCCACACACCCGGCACACCCGACCCAACCCCGGGCTACACACTCCCCGCGCCGGGCCACACCTCGGGATACACACCACCCAGCACACCCGACCGCATGCCCGCTGGCGACATCCTCGACGACGGCCCGTATCCCCCACTGCGCGGCGCACTTCCGGAGGAGGCCGCCCTCCTCGCCCGCTGGCTGGAGCAACCCGGCACCCGCATCGTCCGCACCTCCGACGGCTACGGCGAACCCCGCCTCGGTGC
>NZ_JASCXP010000567.1:0-3609 GCF_030010695.1 Nocardia sp. CC201C | reverse complement strand
CTTCCGCGGCCTCCCTCGCGGTGCCGGATTCGCGTCGAGGGTCCCCGTGGTCCGCCGGCGTGGTGCCTGCCGCGCCGGGTGCATGCCCCCGACCGCGTTCACTGTCCGGCGCATCGCCCGCCGAGCCGGATTCGCGCTGTGCGCCGCCGCGTCCTTCCGGAGCCATGCCGGTCGCACTGGATGCGCCGTGCGGCCCCGGGCGACCTCCCGGCATGCCCACGGTGCCGGAGTCCTGCCGCGAGCCCTGCTGTCCGCTCGATGCGGTGCCGGGGATGGGGTGTTGTCCGCCCGGCGTGGTACCGGGGACAGGTTGCTGTCTGCCCGGCGTGGTGCCGGGGGCGGGTTGCTGTCCGCCCGCTGCGGTGCCGGGGACGGGGTTGCGCACCGGTACGGCCGCCGGGCCGGGTACGACTCCGGTCGTGGTGCCTTCGCCGTGTGGTGGCTCCGGGGGTTCGGGCGCGGCGACGGGCACGGATGGCACGGAGCGGGCGGGTACCGAGTTGGGTGGTGGCGGGGTGCGGTTGGCGGCCGGGGGATCGAAGCCCTCGAGGACCAGGTCCGAGTGGGTGGCCGCGGCGGCGAAACCGAGCGCGCCCAGGGCCTGCCCGACCTGGGCGGCATCCCAGGCCGGGTCCGCGCCGTCGGCCAGGCCGGTGAAGTAGGCGCGCAGCGAGGACGGGCCGTCACCGAGCAGTACGTCGATACCGGGCGGCATGGCGCCCTTGGTCAGTTTCAGGCGGCTGCCCAGCTGGGGCACCAGCAGCACCAGCCCGCTCACCGGCACGTGTTCGCGCCCGGGGGCGGCGCGCAGCTGGCGCGCCAGTTCGGTGGTCTGCCGTCGCACCCGTTCCAGGGGATTGCCGTCACCGTCGACCGGTGCGGGATTCTCGTCCACCGTCCACGGTTCGTCCTCGGCGCAGTGCAGGGTGCCGTTCACGCGTTCGGTGAACCCGTGCACCGCGATCACCACACAGGTCTGCGGCGTCCATACCACCACGTCGGCGTCCTGGCACTGCACCACCGCGATCCCGGGTACGGCATGCGGCCCGCTCCACGATTTGAGCCAGTTGACGACGGTCCGTTCGGTGCTCGAAAGGCGCGACGGGTCGTCGTTCCGGACCTTCACCAACAATGCAGACTCACCTCTGACCGATGCCTCATCCCGTGTCGGCCGCACCCACGGTCGCCGTGACCCACCATACGGGCTCGTCCGAATGGTCGCGGCGAATCGTCTTGTGCGGCAGCAAGATCATCCAGCATGTCGACGGCCTTGTCGCCCGCGGGAGGTGATCACGGGCGAACCGCCCGGTATGTCCGGCTCGGGAGGTGGCCGCGGAAGGGAGTGGCCGAGGCGGCATCTCGGACGAACCGGTCGGTCGAGGGCACGGTCGCCGAGGCGTGCGCGCAGCGTTCACCCCACGCGTTCGGCGACATACCCGTCCGGACGGACGAGCACCCGCGTCCCATCCACGGCATCGTACGCGCGGAACGCGGCCCCGTCGGGATCGCCGAGCGCGTCGCCGACCCCGTGCTCGCGCACGATGGGCACGACCCGCACCCCCGCCTCGGCGGCCGGAGCCCGGTCCGCGCCGAACAGCAGCAGCGTCGAGTGCGGACCGCGGAAGAGTTCGAACAGCCGAACCCGTTGCCGCGCCGCGTCCACCAGCCGAGCGTCGGGCGCGCGATCGCCCGCCCGCAGTGCGCGATCGGTCGAGTTGTGCGCCATCAGGTCTCGATAGGAGATATCGAGCTGATGGGTTTCCTCGCCGCGGTTCATGGCGTCCGCGGCCCCGTCCATGGTCTTGTCGAGCAGTTCGGTGCTCACCCCCAGCACCCGCGCCGCCACCGCGCGCCGCTCGGTCTGGTAGCTGTCCAGCAACGCCTCCGCCTCGGCACCCGGACCGCGCAGCGCCGCCGCGAGCTTCCAGCCCAGGTTGTAGGCGTCCTGGACGCCGGTGTTCAACCCCTGCCCACCGGTCGGCGGGTGCACGTGGGCGGCATCGCCCGCGAGGAACACCCGTCCCTCCCGGAACCGCTGGGCGAGACGGATATTCGGCCGCCACACCGTCGACCAGGCGAGGTCGCTCAGCACCACCTCGGGCCGGTGGGCGAGTCGGTCGACGTAGCCCTGCAAGACCTCCAGGCTCGGTGCGGTGTCACCGTGCAGCCGAGTCCCGAACTGGAAGTGCCGCCCACCGGGCAAGGGGGACAGCACGATTCCGTCCATGGGCGCGTCCGCCTCGGCGAACCAGTAGCCGAAGTCGTGGTCGAGGGCATCGGCGCGCACGTCGCCGAGCAGCATGCGAACCGATTCGTCGGTGCTGCCCTCGAAGGGGATGCCGAGTCGCTTGCGTACCGTGCTGCGTCCGCCGTCCGCGCCGGCCAGATAGTCCACCCGCACGGTTTCGGTCCCGGCCGGGGTCGACAGCGTGGCGGTCACGCCGTCTCCGTCCTGGGTGAATTCGACCAGCGCCGTGGACGGTTCGACCGTCACCCCGAGCCGCGCCAGCCGGTCCCGCAGGATGCCCTCGGTATCGGACTGCCCGAGCACCCACGGATTCGGGTAGGGCACAGCGGAACTCGGCTCCCGCCACTCGCTCATCCGCCGCTCTGCCACCAACTCCCCGCCGAAATAGGCGCGCACGAGCGGCTGCGGCATCCCGGCGGCGAGGACGGCGTCCAGGACGCCGAGGTCGTCGAACACCTCGAGGGTGCGCGGCTGGATGCCGTCGCCACGGGAACCGGCGAAGAACCGTTCGGCCTGCTCGACCACCCGCACGGCGATGCCGCGCCGGGCCAGGTCGATGGCGAGGGTGAGGCCGGTCGGACCGGCTCCGGCGATCAATACCTGTGCTGACATGCTGACTCCGTATAATGAACTGAGATTCACTGAATGTGAATTCAGTATTAATCCTGGTACGTTCCGCTGTCAAGGAGGTGGTGCGAATGGGTGGCAAACGCCAGGAGAAGGCGGCCGAGACCGAACAGGCGCTCAAGGCCGCCGCCCGCAAACTCTTCGCCGAGCGCGGCTATCTCAACACCAAGATCACCGACATCACCGCGGTGGCCGGACGCGCGGCGGGCTCGTTCTACAACCACTTCGCCAGCAAGGAGGAACTGCTCCAGTCCTTGCTGAAAGACCTTGCCGACGAAGGTGATTCACGCGCGGAGAGTCCGGACCACAAGCCGGACTTCACCGACCCGGAGGCGGTGCGTTACCACATTCGGGGCTACTGGACCGCCGCGCGCGAGCATTGGCCGGTCTTCCGGGCCGTGAGTCAGGCCGCCCTGGTGAACGAGGACTTCGCCCGCATGATGGGTCGCTTCTCCGCCGAACAGCGCGAGGACGTGCTCGATCACCTCGACGGCTTCCCCGCCGCGGGCCTGCGCCTGCCCAGCACCCCCGACGCCAGCCTCACCATGATGTTCCTGGTGGCCTCCGGGCTGCTCCAGGCGGTGGAGGACGGCACGGTCGACCTCACCGACGAGCAGGCGGTGGAGGGCGTCACCCGTTTCGTCTACCGGGGTCTCACCGGCCGCGACTACTGACCGGCCGGGGCTGTCGAGCGACGGAAGGATCGAGCGATCGGAGAGACCGAGCGCTCGTGA
>NZ_JASCXP010000566.1:0-3611 GCF_030010695.1 Nocardia sp. CC201C | reverse complement strand
CGTACTGGCGGCAACGGCACGCGGCCGCCGACCGCAATCCCGGCACCCGCTGTTGCTGACCGCCGGGGGATAATGGCGGATTTCCGCTAGCGGATATCCGCCCCGCCTGGGAGGGTGATGTGCGTGAGTGCAACCGGACTGGACTTCGAACGGTGCTACCGCGCTGTCGCGACCCGGGACGCCCGCTTCGACGGGCAGTTCTTCACCGCCGTGCGGACCACCGGAATCTATTGCCGCCCATCGTGTCCGGCCATAACGCCGAAACGCACCAACGTCACCTTCCTGCCCACCGCGGCGGCCGCACAGCAGTGCGGATTCCGCGCCTGCCGCCGCTGCCTGCCCGATGCCGCACCGGGCTCTCCGCTGTGGAACACCCGGGCCGACTTGGCCGCTCGCGCCATGCGGCTCATCGCCGACGGCGTGGTGGAACGCGGCGGAGTGCCCGCGCTGGCCGACTCCCTCGGCTATTCCCAACGGCAGCTGACCCGTGTGCTGACGTCCGAACTGGGCGCTGGCCCACTGGCTTTGGCGCGTGCGCACCGCGCGCACACCGCGCGGCTGCTGATCCAGACCACCCAGCTGTCCATGTCGGATATCGCCTTCGCGGCCGGATTCGCCAGCATCCGCCAGTTCAACGACACCGTGCGGGAAGTCTTCGCCGTCAGCCCCACCCGACTACGCGAGGAGGTGCGGCGCAACAGCGATGCGGTGGCCGCGACCAACGGGTCGCTGACCCTGCGGCTGCCCTACCGGGAACCGCTGGACCGGACGTGGCTGGAATGGTTCCTGTCCGCGCACGCCACCCCCGGACTGGAACTGTGGGAGGACGGCGTCTACACCCGCACCCTGCGCACCCCGCACGGGCATGCCACCGTACGGCTGAACGTGCGAGAAGGACATGTGCGGGCGGCGCTGTCGCTGCACGATATGCGCGATCTCGCGCCGACGGTGGCCCGGCTGCGGCATCTGCTCGATCTCGACGCCGATCCGGTCGGCATCGACGAGGCGCTCGCCGCCGGATCGGGCCTGCCGCTCGGTCCCGGCATTCGGGTGCCCGGCTGCCTGGACGGCCCGGAACTGTTGCTGCGCACCATGATCGGGCAGCAGATCTCGGTGGCCGCCGCCAATACGCACACCGCACGGCTGGTGACAGCGCTCGGCGACCCGGCCCCCGGTCCGGTGCCGTACCTGTTTCCGACACCCACGGCCGTCGCCGAACGAGGTGCGGAGGTGTTGACCGGCCCGGTCCGGCGCACCGCCGCCATCGTGGGCGCGGCGCGGGCGCTGGCCTCCGGCGACCTCGTCCTGCACGCGGGACGCACCGCCGCCGATGTGCGCCGCGACCTGCTCGCCCTGGAGGGAGTCGGGCCCTGGACGGCCGATTACGTGACCATGCGCCTGCTCGCCGACCCCGACATCCTGCTGCACACCGATCTGGTGGTGCGCCGCGGCGCGAACCTGCTCGGACTCGACCTCACCGATACCGGCCGCTTCGCGCCGTGGCGGTCCTATCTCTCCATGCACCTGTGGAAGCACGCCCTGGCCAATCCGGCCGCCGCCCCCGACGGCGCGACCCGCGCCAGGAAAGCGAGAACCGCACTGTGACCACCGCCCACAGCCCCCGGTCCACGACCGGAACAGACTCGCGGACGGCCGATTTCGCCACCGTCGCCACACCGATCGGGCCGTTCACCGCCGTGGTCGACGGCGACGGCGCGGTACTCGCCTCCGGCTGGACCGACGACGTCGAACAGCTGCGCGGGGTCATCCATCCCGCGCTGCGACCCGACACGCTGCGGCGGCGTGACTCGCTCGGGGCCGTGACCGCGGCCGTCGAGGCCTACCACGACGGCGATCTGCTCGCCATCGACACCGTGCGCGTGCGCCAGACATCCGGACCGTTCCTCACGCACGCCTGGGACATCCTGCGCAAGATCCCCGCCGGAAATCCGGTCACCTACACCGAGTACGCCACCGTATCCGGCCGCCCGGCCGCCACCCGTGCCGCCGCCAATGCCTGCGCCCGCAATGCGGCGGCCCTGTTCGTCCCCTGCCACCGCATCATCCGCACCGACGGCACCCTGGGCGGATTCCGGTGGGGGCTCGATATCAAGCGCTGGCTGCTGGTTCACGAGAGCGCCGCGACGAACTGACGACGCAGTCCGTGCGCGGCCGCAATCCCATATGCGGCAGCAACCCCCACGCACGGCCGCAGGCCACGCCCGGCCGTGATCTCGTACGGCGAGGTCATCGGCCCGCTCCAGAGCCCCACTCTCGGCCGACCGCCGTACTGCCGAGAAACTTGTGCGCCATCGCGACCCGCAGACGGCAATGCCGCCACCCCACGTCGGCGGTGGCACCGCCGCGTCCTTCTCTCGGCAGCCAGCTCTCTCAGCAGCCGTGACGTCGGTTCGTCGACATCGCGGTTGCGGCAGGAATAGCGCGACCGTCGTACCCGTGCCGCGACGGGTCGAGCCCTTCTCGTCGCCGAGCCACCGCTGCTCGAGCCCGCGGTGCATCCGACCGCGCGCGTATCGCAACCGATCGAGCCCGCAGCGCAACGGATCGAACCCACAGCGCAACCGATCGAAC
This sequence comes from Nocardia sp. CC201C, assembly GCF_030010695.1. NCBI lineage: Bacteria > Bacillati > Actinomycetota > Actinomycetes > Mycobacteriales > Nocardiaceae > Nocardia > Nocardia sp. CC201C. Next base: position 1,019 of record NZ_JASCXP010000566.1, on the reverse strand, counting down.
CCACAGCGCAACCGATCGAACCCACAGCGCAACCGATCGAACCCGCAGCGCAACCGATCGAGCACGATCCGCTGCCGACCGGGCCTGCGACGGATCAGGCCGAGCCGGTGCCGTGTCTGTCGGAAACCGCTATGCCACGTTGGTTTCCAGGTACGAGCCGGTGCGGCCGCGCACCACGTGCAGGCGGCTGGGGATGCGCTGGCGCATTTCGTCGACGTGGCTGACCACGCCGACCACGCGGCCGCCGGAGCGGAGTTCGTCGAGCACGCCCATGACCGCGTCCAGAGTGTCGGCGTCCAGGCTGCCGAAACCCTCGTCGATGAAAAGGGTGTCGAGGACCAGGCCGCCGGATTCGGCGGCCACCACATCGGCGAGGCCCAGCGCCAGGGACAGCGAGGCCATGAAGGTCTCACCGCCGGAGAGGGTTTTGGCGGGGCGGATGGCTCCGGTGTAGTCGTCGCGGATGTCCAGGCCCAGACCGCCGCGGCGGCCACGCGGACCGGCCGCATCGGAGTGGACGAATTCGTAACGGCCCCCGGACATTCGGCGCAGCCGCACGGAACCGGCGAGGGCCACCTCCTCGAGCCGGGCGGCGAGCACATAGGAGCGCAGCGACATCTTGCGGTTGTTCTCCCCGCGACCCGCCACCACATCGGCCAGGCCCGAGAGCTCCTCGTGAGCACGCTGCAACGGGGCGATCCGGTCCACGGCCGCCCAGAGCTGGCCGCACAGTTCCTCGAGCTGTTCGACCCGCCGAGTGGCATCCGCGTGCGCGGCCACGGCGGCCTTGAGCTGCGACTGCGCCTGTGCCGCTGCCTCTTCCCACTGCTCGAGATCGCCCAGCGGGGCGGTCGCGGCGGCGCGGACCTCCGGTTCGGCGAGCACCGATTCGGCGCTGGCGCGAGCGCGGTCGGCCGCGACGAGTTCGTCTTCGAGGTCGGCCTGCTGCTGTGCGGTGCGGGCGGCGGTGTCCACCACGCGGGCGTAGTCGGCGAGCACGGTGTAGTCGGGGCCGCTGC
>NZ_JASCXP010000565.1:0-3637 GCF_030010695.1 Nocardia sp. CC201C | reverse complement strand
CCGCCGGTGCCCGCCGCCGTCGGCTTCGATCCGCCACCGGATGCCCGCGATGTCGACGCCCGCTCCCCCGGCCGGGTCACGGTCACCGACGGCACCGTGCGCTCGGTGGAGTGGGTCGACGAGACGAGCCGCCCACTGCCGGGCGCACCGGCACCCGACAACCGTTCCTGGACGAGCACGGAACCGCTCGGCTACGGCCACACCTACACCGTGCGGGCGGTGGCCGACGGCGCCACCGGCGCGGTCACCGCCACCGCGACGTGCGCCACGGTGGTGCCCGATCGACTGGTGGACGTGTCGCTGCGCTCCGGGAATCTGGTCGAGCTCACCGAGAACGACGTCTACGGTGTCGGTTTCGTCCTCGCCGCACGTTTCGACGAGCCCGTGGACCGCGCGGCCGCCGAACGCCACCTGCGCGTGGTCACCGAACCGGCCGTCACCGGCGCCTGGTACTGGCTCGACGACCGCAACGCGCACTGGCGGCCCGAGCACTACCACGCGCCCGGCACCCGGATCACCGTCGCCGCCGACCTCTTCGGCGCACCGCTCGGCGACGGCGCGTACGGCCTGCGCGATCAGCGGGTGTCGGTGCACATCGGCCCCGCCCACGTCGCCATCGCCGACGATGTCACCAAACAGATCGAGGTCTTCGACAACGGCGCCCTGGTGCGCACCATGCCGACCTCCATGGGCATGGGCGGCACCGCGGTGGTCGGCGGTACGGTGCTGTCCTTCTGGACCCGTCCCGGCACCTATACCGTGCTGGACCGCCACCACCCGGTGACCATGGACTCCTCCAGCTACGGCCTGCCCGTCAACTCCCGACTCGGCTACCGCTCGACCATCGACCACGCGGTCCGCATCAGCCACGACGGCATCTTCGTCCACGCCCTCGCCGACAGCATGTGGGCACAGGGCAATACCAATGTCTCCCACGGCTGCCTGAACCTCTCCCCCGCAGACGCCGCCTGGTTCTACGACTTCGTCGTCCCCGGCGATGTCGTGGAGGTCCGCAACACCGGCGGCGACCCCCTCGACATCTGGCAGGGCGGCGACTGGACCATCCCGTGGCCGCACTGGCTACGCGGCGGCGCGAGCGCCTGAGAGTCGGGCAGCCGGGTCGTCAGGCGGCGGGCTCCGGTCGGCGGATCGGATTCATGACAGTGGCCCACCACGAGTCCAGGGGGCTGGGTTCGGGCCAGTGCACCACCTCTCCGGAATCGGTTGCGGCCGTGCCTGTTCGGCGCACGGCCGCGGTCCAGGGCGAACGGTCGAGACGACCGCGGGCACCAGGCATCGCTGTCATGGCGCCTCGCTGATCAGGCGTTGATGGCCTGGTGCTCGCGATCGTGGCGGGTGACCTCGATCTTGCGGGGCTTGGCCTGTTCGGCGACCGGGATGGTCAGCCGCAGCACGCCGTCGCGGTAGTCGGCCTGGATGCGGTCGGTGTCGAGGTTCTCCCCCAGGAACAGCTGGCGGCTGAAGACGCCGCGGGTGCGTTCGGCTGCGATCATCGAGCGGCCCGCGTCCAGTTCCGGACGGGAGGCGCGCACGGTGATCACATTGCGCTCGACGTCCAGGTCGAGGGAGTCCGGGTCGATGCCGGGCAGGTCGAACTCCACGAAGAACTCGTCACCGTCGCGCCAGGCATCCATCGGCATCACGGCCGGTCGGGCTGATGTGCCGAATACCTGCTGCGTCAGTCGATCCAGGTCACGGAAGGGATCGGTACGCATCAGCATGGTCGCCACCTCCAACTCACTCCATTCTCGATCGAAGAGTTATCAGATAATCTCTGTCATCTGACAGAGATATTATTTAGCACTCCGGCCATGAGAGTGCAAGACGGGTGGAGAGGTAATCTCGAGGCAGGTGATCATGCGGGAGAACGGGGAGACGAACAGGATGCTGGGGCGCGAGCAGGGCCACTTTCCGCCGTCGGGACAGGCGGTGTACGCGATCTCGGTGGCCGCCGAACTCTCCGGCGTCGGGGTGCAGACCTTGCGCCTGTACGAGCAGCACGGACTGATCGCCCCCGCTCGCAGTGCCGGGGGCACGCGCCGCTACAGCGGTGACGATCTCGCCCGGCTGGCCCGCATCATCGCCCTGGCCGGCGAGGGCATCAACCTGGCCGGGATCGGACGCATCCTCGATTTGGAGGACGCCAACTCCGCCCTCACCGCCGAACGCGACCGGCTGCGCGACCAGCGGTAACGGGCGGGACCCGGGATACGGACCGGACCCGGCTCAGCCGTCGGCGTCCTCGTCGAGGTCCACCTCGACCCGGTCGCGGTCGGCCCACTCCAGCAGCGGCGCGATATCGAAGACCGCCTCGTCCATACCGGCGTGCAGATCGCCCAGTTCCGCGTAGCGGGCGGGCACCGTGGCCATGGTGAAATCGCGCGGATCGAGCTCCGGGATCTCCGCCCAGAGGACCGGCGTGGAGACCGTCGCCGCCGCCACGCCGCGCACCGAATACGCGGCCGCGATGGTGTGGTCGCGCGCGTTCTGGTTGTAGTCGACGAACAGCATGGCCGGGTCGCGATCGCGCCGCCACCACGCGGTGGTCACATCGTCGGGGGCGCGGCGTTCCACCTCCCGCGCGAAGGCGAGCGCGGCCCGGCGCACCTCCTGGAATCCGTAGCGCGGCTCGATGCGCACGTAGACGTGCAATCCCTTGCCGCCGGAGGTCTTCGGCCAGCCGACCGCGCCGAGTTCGTCGAGTATCTCGTGCACGACACCGGCCACCCGGCGCACCCGCGACCACGGACAGTCCGGCATGGGATCCAGGTCGATCCGCCATTCGTCGGGCAGTTCGGTGTCGAAGCGCCGGGAGTTCCAGGGATGGAACTCGACGGTCGACATCTGCACCGCCCAGATCACGTCGGCCAGCTTCTCGACGCACAGTTCGTCGGCGCTGCGGCCGTAGCGCGGAAAGTACAGCCGCACGGTGGGAATCCAATCCGGGGCGCCGCCCGGCAGCCGTTTCTGGTGCACCTTTCCGCCCGGCAGGCCCTTGGGAAAGCGGTGCAGCATGCACGGCCGGTCCCGCAGCGCGTTGACGATGCCGTCGCCCACGCTCAGGTAGTACCGCACCAGGTCGAGCTTGGTCGCGCCGGTCTCGGGGAAGTACACCCGATCCGGATTCGATACGCGCACCGTGTGCGCGCCCACCGTCAACTCCACGGCGGGTGTCGACTTGCTGGCCACCGTCCGACCATAACGGGCGAATCGCCCCGCCGCGTGCCGTAACACGGCCGCTCGGCATTCCGGCGCGACGATCGGGTATTTCCCGGACGACACGGGGATGTGGTAATTTGGGCGAACGCCCAAGGCAAACGACCAAACTCGACAACGTCTCGGGGATACATGGCAACGGCGATCGAACAGGGCCGGCAGACGCGCGCTCGGCTGATGACGGCCGCGGTGGAACTGATCGTCGAACGCGGCTGGGGCGCGGTGACCACCCGGATGGTGGCCGACCGCGCGGGCGTACGCCCCGGCCTGGTGCACTACCACTTCCCGTCGGTCACCGATCTGCTGATCGAATCGGCCCTGGACGTGGCCCGCGCCGAATACGACGGCGTGATGGCACGATTGGCCGAGGCGGACGGCCCGGCGGGGATGCGGCGCGTGC
>NZ_JASCXP010000564.1:0-3644 GCF_030010695.1 Nocardia sp. CC201C | reverse complement strand
CACGCTCCCCCTCCCCCCACCGAATTCGACGGCCGAATTCCGCCGGGGCCGAGCCCACCCCCGCCCCCGAACGCCCCCTAAGCTCGAACCCATGCTCACGCTGCTGCTGTACGTGCTGATCGTCGGTCTGGTGGCCGCGCTGCTGTTCCTGGTCGCCAGCGCGGTATTCGGCCGATCCGAGGAGCTGGGTCCGCTCCCCGAGGGCACCACCGCCACCGTGCTCCCCGTCGACGGCATCACCGGCGGCGATGTGCGCGCCCTGCGCTTCCAGCAGGTGCTGCGCGGCTACAAGGCCGGTGAGGTCGACTGGGCCCTGACCCGCCTCGCCGCCCGCATCGACGAACTCGAATGGCAGCTGGCCCAGGCCCGCGCGGGCCAGCCCGCACCGGCCAACGGCACGTCGCGGCACGAGCACACCGCCACTCCGCGCCGTGACGCCGCCAACGGCACTACCGCGCCGGACAGCTACCCCGGACACTGCCCACACCCGGGCGAACCCGCCGCCAGGCCGGTCGACCCCGGGCCGACCACGGCAAGCCACTTCGATACCCACACCGCGCGGACGAATTCCGGCGAACCGCTCACGCCCGGCGACCATGCCGCACGTACCGGCCGATCCTCCGCGTCGACCGAACTCTCCGGAGCGTCGCACCCGGGCGGGACGCCCACCTCCGCGGTCCCGCCGGTCGGGCATCCGCACGGCGGCCCGGCGTTCGGTTCGGTGCCGAGCGATGGCCCGGCCACCACCGGGTCCAGTTCGGTGAACCGGACTACGCCCGCGAGTCCCATCGCGGGAGTACCCGACCACGCGCCCGCGGCGAGTCTGCCGGGCCTGTCGGACGGGCAGGCGATGCCCGGCATCGTGCCGGGCGTCTCCACGCCCGAGACCGAGGCGGACGAGCGGTGACGACCCTGGAATCACCCGCCGACGGACTGACCAGGTGCGGCTGGTCGACCGGATCGCAGCTGTATCGGGATTACCACGACCAGGAATGGGGAAAGCCCCTCCACGGGGATGACGCACTGTTCGAACGGATGTGTCTGGAGGCGTTTCAGTCCGGACTTTCCTGGATCACGATTTTGCGGAAGCGGCCCGCATTCCGGGCGGCGTTCGACGGGTTCGAGATCGAGCGGGTGGCGAAGTTCGGGGACGCCGACGTGGAGCGACTGCTCGGCGATCCGGGCATAGTTCGCAATCGCGCCAAAATCGAGGCTTGTATCACCAATGCCAGGGTTGCCCGGGAGCTCGACACCGGCCTCGACGAGCTGCTCTGGTCGTTCGCGCCGGGGCCGCGACCGCGTCCGGCGACACTGGCCGACGTGCCCGCCGTCACAGCCGAATCCACCGCTCTCGCAAAAGATCTTAAGAAGCGCGGCTTCCGTTTCGTCGGTCCCACGACGGCCTACGCGCTGATGCAGGCGACCGGAATGGTGGATGATCACGTGGCCGATTGCTGGGTACGCCCATAGCACCCGCACGCGCCACAACGGTCGGTTTTTGGAACTCAGGTACCCGCCCCGATCGGCGATAGGGAAGAATGGGTGCGGTGCGGCCCGCCACATACGCGCGGGCTGCCAGTTGGTGACAACTGGAGTTCCATGAAAGTGCGCAGCAGACCGCGCAGATCTGGAGGGAGCAGAGGATGGCGGCCATGAAGCCCCGCACCGGGGACGGTCCCCTCGAGGCAACCAAGGAAGGGCGTGGAATCGTGATGCGGGTTCCACTCGAGGGTGGCGGGCGTCTGGTCGTCGAGCTCACGCCGGAGGAAGCCGCGGCGCTCGGTGACGAACTCAAGAGTGTCACCAGCTAGCAGCCTGAACTGCCGGTGAGCCGCACCGACCCGGTGAACCGGCTCACCGGCACCGCAGCGACGCATCTCGGCGACACCGAACCGCTCACCGGTCCCGTACCGGGCCCGACCGAGCGGCTCTTCGCATGCGCCGATCTACTCTCCTGCCCGGAGTGCGGCCGGGACCTCACCGGCCAGGACCGCACCCTGCGCTGCCCCCGGGGCCACTCCTTCGACCTGGCCAAACAGGGCTACGTCAGCCTCCTCACCGGCTCGTCCACCAGAATGACCGGCGACACCCCGGAAATGCTCGACGCCCGCGCCGCATTCCAAGCCACGGGCCACTTCGCCCCGATAGCCGCGGCCGTGGCCCGCGCGGTGGAACCCGCCGTCGCGCGAGAGGACGGCGGGAACACTGTCTCGTCGACCACGACCACCGCGCCGCGCCGGACCGACGCGGCGGTGTTGGAGATCGGGGCGGGGACCGGGTACTACCTGGCGGCGGTGCTGGATGCGGCGCCCGCCGCGCGGGGGATCGCGGTGGATGTGTCGAAACCGGCGGTGCGGCGATGCGCGCGGGCGCATCGGCGGGCGGGGGCGGTGCTGGCCGATGCGTGGCGGGGGCTGCCCGTGCGCGACGGGGTGCTCGACGCGGTGCTGTGCGTGTTCGCGCCACGCAATGCGGAGGAGGTGGCGCGGGTGCTGACACCGGACGGCCGGTTCGTGGTGGTCACGCCGACCGAGCGGCATCTCGGTGAGCTCATCGGGCCGCTCGCCATGGTGCGGGTGGACGCGGACAAGCAGGAGCGGCTGGCGCGATCGCTGGGTGCGCGGTTCGAACTGCTGGAGCGCACGCCGGTGGAGTACGCGATGACGCTCGACCACGCCGACATCCACCGTGTGGTGCGCATGGGCCCGTCCGCCTTCCACGCGGCCGACACCCGCGACGAACGCGTCGCGGCGCTGCCCGAGCCGTATCCGGTGACCGCCTCGGTCACGGTGTCGGTGTACCGCCCGCGCGGCTGACCGCTCCCAGAGCCAGGTGCCGCTCGCAACGCCATGCCGGTGGACGCCGCGAAGTGCCGCTCCCACAACCGAGCGGGCTGCCGCAACCAAGCCCCACTCGCACCACCGAGCGGTGGCCGCAGCCGGACCCGGCCTGACCGTCCGCCATCCATTGACACCTGGTTCGCTCGTTCGGCCGGGTGCGGCTCCCGGCAGCCCCGACGGGCACGGACCGCGCACCAGCCTCCTCGAATACCCCCGTGTCCGGTTGTGGCGGTACGGTTCTCCGCATGAGCGCTCAGTTCCCGGATCGGCGGTGGGGTCCGCAGACAGGTCTGCTGCGGCGGGCGGCGAGTTCGTTCGCGGCCACCAGCATGGGGTCGACGGTGATTCGCAAGCTCACGCCGCTGGATCGGCGGGTGCTGGAGCGCACCGCGGGCAAGTACACGGTGCTGGGGCCGATCGGTGCGCCGGTGATCCTGTTGACCACCACCGGCCGCAAGTCGGGGCAGCCGCGCACCACGCCGCTGCTGTACGTGCACGACGGCGATGTGCTGTACGTGATCGGCAGCAATTTCGGTCAGGCCACCCATCCGGCGTGGACGGGCAATCTGCTGGCCGATCCGACGGGCACGGTCACCATTGCGGGACAGCGGATTCCGGTGACGGCCACCCGTGTCACCGATCCGGAGCAGCAGGCGGAGATCTTCGCCCGTTTCGAGGAGACCACGCAGGCGTACACCGCCTACAAGGGCCGCACCAGCCGCGAACTGCGCCTGTTCGCTCTGCGCCGCGCCGCCGCCCGGTAGTCACGGCACCGGCGGCAACCTGTCGCGCCGCCACCGCCGC
>NZ_JASCXP010000563.1:0-3662 GCF_030010695.1 Nocardia sp. CC201C | reverse complement strand
TGCGGATCGGCGGCTTCGGCGGCGTGGACGGACTGCGGACCTGGTTGTCGGACAATCGCATCGAGGTCGTGGTCGACGCCACCCATCCGTTCGCGGCCGGTATCACCGACCATGCCGCCGCGGCCGCCGCGAGTCTGGGGCTGCCGATCCTGCACGTGCGCCGACCGGGCTGGACGCAGCGCCCGGGGGACCGCTGGATCCGGGTGCCGGATCTGTCCGCCGCCGCGACAGCCGTTGCCGGACTGGGGGACCGGATCTTCCTCACCATCGGCCGCCAGGGCGTGAGCGCCTTCGCCGCGCTGCGCGCGCACTGGTTCCTCATCCGGGCCATCGATCCGCCCGAGGACGCGCTGCCGCCCCGGCACGAACTGCTGCTGGCACGCGGCCCGTTCACCGTCGCCGACGAAACGGCGCTACTCGCGGCGCATCGGATCACCGCCCTGGTCACCAAGGACAGCGGCGGCGCGCAGACCGAGGCCAAACTCGACGCCGCGCGCGCCCGCGGGCTGCCCGTGGTCGTGGTGGACCGCCCGCCGCTGCCGGCGGGGGCGCGGTCGGTGGAAACCGTGGCTGCCGCCTGGGATTGGCTGCGCGCGGCGCACCGGCTCAGGTGAGCCGACTGGTCTCGCTGAGCAGTTCGGGCAGCCGGTCGAACCATTCCAGCACCGCGCGTTCGTAGCGGATGCCGAAATCCAGGGTGGCCCGCTCGAACGGGGACTGCCGCTGCTCGTCGTGACCGGTGAGGTATCCGGCCAGGCGCTGTTCGTGGATCTCCCGGTTGGCGTCGATGATGCGGCGCAGCCGGTCGGGTTCCACGAAGTCGCCGAAGGACAGGGTGAGCAGCAGCGGCACCCGGATGGTCTCCGCGCCCGGATCGCGGGCGATCCACTGGGCGAACGCCTCGCGGCCCGCCTCGGTGATCCGGTAGGGGGTGCGGTCGCGCGCGCCGGCCTCGCCCTTGTCCACCAGGCCGTGCTGATGCATGGTGGCGAGTTCGCGATACACCTGGCTCTGGGTGATGGTCCAGAAGTCACCGATCTTGTCCTGGGCCAGGGCGACCAGATCCCAGCCGGACATGGGGCCCTGGTGCAGGAATCCCAATAGCGACGCGGCCGTCGAATTGAGCGGGCGTTGCGATGCGTCTGCCACCTGCACTCCCTTCCTCCGGGCCATCTTCCACTATGGAATATTAATCGGTGTAGCGGCGGGAGGTGAAGACGCGTGGCCCACCCGGCGCCTCGAACACCGTGGTGCTCGACGCGCCCACGATGAGCAGGGTACGCATATCCACCTCGGCCGGATCCAGCTCCGCCAGGGCCACCACCCGCACCGATTCGGTCGGGCCGCCCACATCGCGGCCGAGCACCACCGGGGTATCGGGTTTGCGGTGTTCGAGCACCAGCTCCCGCATGGCCGCCACCTGCCAGGTGCGCTGCGAGGAGGCCGGGTTGTAGACGGCGAAGGCCATATCGGCGGCGGCCACGGCGGCGATCCGACGCGCCACCACCTCCCACGGCTTGAGGCGGTCCGACAGCGAGATCATGGCGAAGTCGTGACCCAGCGGTGCGCCGACCCGGCTCGCGACCGCACTGGCCGCGGTCATCCCGGGCAGCACCCGCACCGGAACATCGCGCCACTGCGGATCTGCCGACTCCTCGATCACGGCCGCCGCCATGGCGAAGACGCCGGGATCGCCGGAGGACACCACCGCCACCCTGCCCCCGCGCTTGGCCAGATCCAGGGCCATGGCCGCGCGCTCGGACTCCACGCGGTTGTCACTGGCGTGGCGGCGCTGCCCCGGACGCTCGGGGACACGATTCACATAGGTGCTGTAGCCGACGATGTCGGTGGCCTCGGCCAGTGCCCGCATGACCTCGGGGGTGGTCCATTCGGCCGCGCCGGGACCGAGGCCGACCACGACCACCTCGCCGTGCGCCGCGTGCCCGTCGGTCACGGGTTCTGGCGTGGCGCTCGTCGAGTGCGCGGAGCCGGTCGCCTGTGCTCGCGCCGCAGGGCGTGCGGGGGCCCCGAAAAGCGGGGCGTCGGTGTCGGACGGGCCGTCCGACGTCGCGGGCCGTATCGGGGTCACGCCGCGGGGTGCGTTCTCCGTCGCGGGTTCCGGGCGGGGGGAGGCCGGGGCCGGAGCGGTGGTGGGCGCGTCGCCATGTTCGGCGCGCCGCTCGACGGTCGCGGTGATGACCGGGATCGGGGTCGCCGGTTCAGGGCCGGGCAGGACGGTGATCGCGAAATACGGCACGCTGGCGTCGTCCACGTCGGCGGCGCGCAGCACGCGCTGGCGGGTGCTGCTGGCACGTTCCACGTAGTAGGCGTCGTCGAGTCGCCCGGCATCGGAGAGGGCTTGGCGCACACCGGGATAGGTGCGGCCCAGTTTCATGATGGCGGCGGCGTCGGTTTCCCGGAGGCGGCGGGTGAGCTCGTCCACCGGCAGGGTGCCGGGCAGCACCGTCAGCACCTGGTCGCCCTCGACCAGCGGGGTGCCCAGCGCCGCCGAGGCCGCGCTCACCGAGGTGACGCCCGGAATGATCTCGGTGTCGAAGCGGTCGGCGAGGCGGCGGTGCATATGCATGAAGGAGCTGTAGAACAGCGGGTCACCGGCGGCGAGCAGGGCCACCGACCGGCCGGCGGCCAGATGGTCCGCCAGCAGGGCGGCGGCGGATTCGTAGAACTCGTCGATCGCGCCCTGATAGCCGCCGGGATGGTCGGTGGTCTCGGTGGTCACCGGATAGACCAGATGCTCCTCGAGCTGGCCCGCGCGCATATACGGTGCCGCGATGCCGCGGGAGATGCTGCGGCCGTGGCGGGCACTGTGGAAGGCGATCACATCGGCCGCGCCGATCACCCGCGCCGCCTTGACCGTCACCAGTTCCGGATCGCCCGGTCCCAGTCCGACACCCCAGAGCTTGCCGCTCATTCCTGTTCGCTCGCAATCGCATTGAGGGCGGCGGCGGTGATGGCACTGCCACCCCGGCGGCCGCGCACCGTCAGAAATTCCACGCCGCCGTATTCCGCCAGGGCCTGCTTGGATTCGGCCGCGCCGATGAAGCCGACCGGAATCCCGAGCACCGCGGCCGGGCGCGGCGCACCCGCGTCCAGCATGTCCAGCAGATGGAACAGCGCGGTCGGCGCGTTCCCGATGGCCACCACCGCCCCGTCGAGCCGGTCCCGCCACAGCTCCAGCGCCGCCGCCGAGCGTGTATTGCCCAGCGCCGCCGCCAATTCCGGCACCCTCGGATCATCCAGCAGGCACAGCACCTCGTTGTCGGCGGGCAGCCGCTTGCGCGTCACCCCCGACGCCACCATCTTGGCGTCGCACAGAATCGGCGCACCGCCCCGCAGCGCCGCCCGCGCCTTCGCCACCACATCGGTGCTGAATTCCACGTCGGCGGCCAGATCCACCTGCCCGCAAGCGTGGATCATCCGCACCACCACCTGCGACACGTCCGCCGGAAACCGCGCCAGCTCCGCCTCCGCGCGAATGGTGGCGAACGAGCGCCGATAGATCTCGGCCCCGTCGGTGAGGTAGCTGGCACGCACGTCGGACATGGCGTCCAGACTAAGAGGAGCGCGCGCGACCCCCGCGCGCCGGGTACGGGCTGTGAACCCGAACCGAGTGCGAACTTCCTGCCGTACGCACCCACCTG
>NZ_JASCXP010000562.1:0-3721 GCF_030010695.1 Nocardia sp. CC201C | reverse complement strand
GCGCAGCTGAGCGGATGGCGGCCGAGCTGTTACGTGAGCCCGCACCAGGTGGCGAACCCGCGCACGCTCTCGGTGGCGCGTGCTTCCTCACGGGCCAGTTGCAGCACGGTCTCGTGCACCATCGGGTGGTACCGAACCATCGACGGTGCAATGCTCTTCGCGGTCAGCAGCGCTTTCATGACGTCGCGGTGATGACCGCCCTGTAGCAGCCACGCCCGGCCGACGTCGATGTAGTGGTGTCCGGATCGGCTGCGCGGCGTGCCGGGCGGCAGCACCAGCGACGCCGCGCGGTCGAGCGCCTTCGCGCTGTCCATCGCCTCGACGCCGAGAGAAACACCCCAGATCGCCACGTTCACCGGCCCGAAGGTAAGCACAGGGTCGCGGTCGTGTCCGAGCCGGGCGGCGGTGTCGGTTGCTTCGGCGAGGTGGGCATCGGCGGCGCCCTGGTCTCCGGCTCGTGCTGCGGCCAAGCCCGATTGGAGGTGCAGTCCGCCCCAGGCGATGAGGTCGGATTCCTCGCCGGTTCCGAGGCGGGCTTCGACCTCGGCGCGGCTGCGTTCGAGGAAGGCGAGCGCGTTCCGGTAGTCGCCGCCGGAGGTCAGCAGGGAAGCGCGGTGGAACTGGCTCGCGGCGATCCACAGCGGATCTCCGGACTTCTCCGCCGCCCATGACATGCGGTCGATCGCCATGGCGGACAGGTCGAGGTATCCGAGTTTGTGGGCCATCGAGCGCGCGGAGTAGTAGAGCTCGGCGAGCAGCACGAACGCGCGGTCGCCTTCGACCTGCCCGTGTTTGCGGTGGGCCAGCGCGCGGGTTTCGGTCAGCAGATGTGGAAGCGCGGCGGCGAGCTTGTGGGCGGCGACGTCGCGGCGCATACGCCGGACCGCGAGGACATCCTCGGTGATCTGCGGCAGCGGCCGAACCTCGAGATCGGGGTCGTCGAGGTCGTAGGCGACGAGTTCGCTGCGCAGCAGGGAGATCGCGGCGTGCAGCTCGCGGTCGGCTTTGGTCGTGGGCGTGTAGGGCTGACCGGTCAGGTCGGTGATGCTCACCCGCAGGGCTTTGGCGCAGGCGGCGATCAGCGGCGCTGTCGCGGCGCGTTCGCCGCTCTCGGCCTTCGAGACGGCCGAGTAGGACACGTTCGCTTTCGCCGCGAGTTGGCGTTGTGTCATCCCTGCCATCTTGCGCGCGGTCGAGATCCGCTTGCCGACGCCGTCGTTCGGGTCACCCATGATCGCCCCAATCAGTCGATCCCCTGATCGCCAGATTCCCACAGATTGTGGGAGTTCGCATCGGGGATTTGTCGCAGGCTCGGAATTGCCCCTGGTGGCGGGGCTCACATTCGAGGCTTCGCCGCCGGGTAGCCCAGCGAAATCCGGTTCTCAGGAGGACCAGCATGCGGGGAGTCAGCAAGGCGCAAGAGGCGATCCTCTTCGCTCTCATCCACGGCGGGGCGCTGTCGGTCGATCAGCTCGCCCGCGAAGCCCGATGCCTCGGACTACGCACGCGGATCGCGGTCGGCGAGCTCGCCAATCGCGGCGCGGTCGTGTGCCCGTCCGGATCAGCGCGTTACCAGATCACCGCCACCGGCCGCGAACTCGCCGCCGCGGTGGGTGTGAATAGACGGCAGGTACGGGTGTGACGGGCGAGCGCGTACCCGGCCGCCTCGACCAGTGCCAGCAGGCACACGAGCGCACCGGCGGGCCGATGGCGTTCGTGCACGGCAGCGACGGGGTGCTGCGCCCGATCGATGACAGCGGTTGGCCTGTTTGTGAATTCGAGGAATTGGGGCGCGACGTCTATGACGCGCTCGCGCTGCCGGCTGGTGGCGAGCCCGAGGTGATCGACGTCGAGCCCGATTCGGTTGCAGACCATGAAGTCGAGGGGAACTGATGATCTCAATTCTGTTGTGGACGTTACTAATTGGCGGAAATGTGTACGCGCTGTGGTGGTTGGTGATGCGGCAGAGCAAGCCCGTCCCGGCCGACGAGCTGACCGTCGCCCTGGTGATCGAGCGGCTTGCCCGCGAGGCCGCACACGGGACCGACGCTGCGGGTAACGGTCGGCATCGGGCGGTGGCATGACCTACGCGATCCGACATAAGACCCAGAAGTAGTATCTTTCGACCTTGACACGACGCGAGGGGGCCTCGGCCATGAGCGACGACGCATCAACCTCAGAATGGCTCGACGAACAAGCCCAGAACAATCCGGCATGGCAGGAGTGGGCGCGGCCCGAGCGGATCGCCGCCCAAGTCGACAGGCTGTTCGCCGCTACCCTACCCGCGGTGCCGGGAGTTCCGCCGATGCCGGAGGCGGACCGCTACAGCGACACGATGTTGAACTGGGTAGCCGATGCGTTCGAGCACCTGCTGCCCGACGGGGACGCACTCACCGAGCCCGACAACGCTGACCTTGCCGATCAGTTCGTGTGCTATATCGGCGAGACCCTGCGTCAGCGGGCGGGCGGCGAGTGGTTCAACGAGAGTTTCCAGGATGGAAGCGTGCTGTACGGGATGCGCTTCACTCCGGCGATCGGGTACCGCCACGGTGCGTCTCCCGACGACATCACCGACTGGTTGTTCCGGGCCGTGGAAGCAGACGACGGCCCGGACTTCTTCCTGGAGATCGGCACGGAAATCTACTCCCGCGCAATCGCTTACGCCGACGCGCACGGGCTACCGCACGACCTCCGAGAAGTGAGGGAGCAGCACGGTCTCGCCTAGCCCGATGCCATGTCCACCGATGACGAATCCCGACGGCGCAGGGAAGCCGAAGCGATTCGCAGACAGCAGGCAGAACGACGGCGCGAGCGCGAGCGGGGTCGCAAGCACAACGAGAAGGGCCGCCTCTTCCATCGCGGCATGGCCCAGATGCGCGGCGAGACGCGCGAGAACGGCTGGAAGAACGAGCAGCGGATCAGCACCCCGTTCGGTGACCGGGTGCACGACACCGCCCGTGATCGCGGCGGGCGAGAGTTCTCCGAATACAAGTCGGGCCGTCACATCCGCGCGGACAGCCTTCTCCAGTTGGCGAAGGATCGGCACATCCTCGAGGCCGATCCGAATGCGCGCGGCGGCTGGCTGATCCGTGTGGACGCGCGTGTCGATCCCGCTGTTCAACGCCAGATGGACAAGATGCTCGCGTTGTTCCCCGGCAGGTTCACCGTCGAGAAGGCCACCCGGGAGGAAGTTAATCGCGCGATCGCTCTCGGCAAGCAGCTGGAGAAGGAAGCGCGGGGGCAACAGCTCGAGCTGTTCGACTCCACCCGGCTGCGCCAGCAGGAACGGGCCAGGGAACGTGCCGAGCGCGCACGCGAGATCGCCAGGACTCAGGAAGCTGCGGCCCGCGCGGTGGCCGAGAAGGCGGCACGAGAGCTTCGGCTCGCGCGGGAAGCACAGGAACAGGCGCTACGAGCGAAGATGCCGCGGGCACCCGACGAAGTGATCAATATCCTGCTCCGGTCCGGTCCGATGCCTGGCGAGGTTGTGCGCGAAGATCAGGATGTGGCGTCGCGTGGCGGTACGACCCGTGCGGGGCGGAACGCACGGGGAATCGAGCGCGGCATCGCGCGCGAGCGATAGCGACCGGCCTCCGTTGCCTCGGCTGCTCGGCTGCTCGGCTGCGGCGGCGGCGGGGGGGCGGGGGCCCCGGGGGGGGGGCCTTTGTCCGGGGGGGGCCCCGGGGGCCCGCGGGCCGCCCCTACCCCGGGCGCGCCGCCG
>NZ_JASCXP010000561.1:0-3734 GCF_030010695.1 Nocardia sp. CC201C | reverse complement strand
TCTTGGAGAACGTCACCTTCGCCGGGACGAACTCGCCCTCCGCCGCGATTACACCCTGCACAGACTCGCCGGGCTGCAATTCGGTGACCGCGAGTTGATCGGCGGCCGAGCCCAGGTCGACAGTGTGCTTCATGCCCTCGGCGTCGGTGATCGAGAAGTTCAAGGGATTCACGTCGAGCGCCTTGTCCGGGCTCGTATTGGTGACCATCACCGTCACGGCGGTGGCGGGCGAACCGTCGTGCAGCACACTGGGCACGAACGGTGCCGGGTGCGCCGTCATCTGTACGTCGTCGCGCTCCTGCGCGGCCGCCTTGGTGACGGCTAGGTCGTCTGTTCCGCAGGCTGATGCCCCCAGAATCGTGGCTGCGGCGAACATGATGCCGACAGCGAGCCTACGCATAATTTCTCCTTTGCGAACCGACCTGGCGGTAGTAGACCAGGTACGGCACCGCACTGTACCTGTGGAAAGCGCATCCTTCATGGTGGAAAATGTCGCTGGGTTAATTGCTATTCGCTTGCCGCGCATCGGAATTCGTTGAAAAAGCCCGCGCTGTTCGTGCTGTAAAGGGCTTGGTGGCAGCATTGGGTCGGGGTAATTTCGGGATTGATTACGGCGCCGTAGCTTTATCGCCCGCTGTGGGATCCATTTCTTGGGTGCGATTGCCTCTCAGAGCCGTGACGACGGCGCCCAAAGCGCGGCGGTCCTCCGGGTGCGTCGGACGACGGTCGTTCCCGGAGGTGACCGTGATCGTGTCGCCGGGGTGGATGTCCAGCTCCGCCCAGACCCAGGGCAGCACCGGGAGATGCACGCTCCGGCCGTGGCAGCTGATGGTCACACGGGCGGTGCAGCCGCTCGCGCTGTCGGCCACGGCCTCGGCGAGTTCCGCCGTCAGGGCTCGCGAGGCGGTGATGTTCTCCACGTACACAGTCGTCGACTGTATTACTCTGCTCCGCAGTTGTTCGTGCCCGAAATGACCTGAATGTCGAGAGGGTGGTGCATGGCCAAGCGGATGCTGGCGGCTGTGGGGGCGGTGGTGTGCGGGGCCGGGGTGCTGGTGTGGGGGGATCGGCCCGCAGCCGAGGCGGTGCCTCCGGGGTCGGTGGCGGGCACCGGGCCGTGTGTGACCGATCCGAAGGCGACACACGAAGGGCTGCTGGGGAAGACGGTCGAGGTGCCGATTCCGTATCCGGTGGTCACCGTGGATCCCGGGCCGCCGGAGGAGAACCGGACCCGGGTGCGGATGGAACTGCCCGCCGATCCGTGCGCCAATCCGTGTCCGGATCTCACCGACGGGCCGGTCGATCCGCCGAATCTGCTGGAGCAGTTGGGCATTCCGGAGCTGAGGCTGCGGCCGCAGCCCTTCCACTTCGCCTTCCCGAATCCGGACACCCCGCCACCGCCTCCCGGCCCCGAGCCCGTCACACCGGTGATCGAGGCCGCCCCGCTGGCCGCCGCGCGACCCGCGCCCGCCGTGGCCCAGGTCCGCGAGGTCGCCAAGCTGACCGGGGCCTCCTCCATCAACCGCACCGACAAGCGCTGGCAGGTGCAGGGCACCGACCTGGGCATCATGTGGGAGAGCGCGCCGGGGGAGATCGCCATCGCCTTCGGCGACACCGTCGGCCGCGACTTCCATCCGCCGGGTGGCTTCGGTGAGGACTGGCGCAGCAATGTGCTCGCCTTCAGCACCGACACCGACCTGGCAGACGGGCTCACCTTCGACCGCATGGTCATGGATTCGCGTTGCCACGCGGCGGAACTGCTGAGCAGCAAGAAACTCGACAATATCGAGATGACGACCATTCCCACCTCCGGATTCGCCCTGGGGGAGCGGCAGTACATGAGCTACATGTCCATCCGCACCTGGAATGCGGTCCCCGGCACCTTCCACACCAACCACGGCGGTATCGCCTACTCCGACGACCACGGCGAAACCTGGACCAAGGATCCGCACGCCCGCTGGGACAACATCTTCGGGATATCGAATTTCCAAGTGACGGCGATGGTTCCGCAGGGCGACCACGTGTACATGTTCGGCACGCCCAATACCCGCCTCGGCGCGGTCGGGTTGGCGCGGGTGCCCAAGGATCAGGTGCTCAACACCACCGCCTACCAGTACTGGCGGGACGGGTCCTGGACCCCGGTGGGCGGATTCGCTTCCGCCACACCGATTGTCGATGCTCCCGCCGGGGAGCTGTCGGTACGCTACGACGCGGCGCGCGAGGTGTGGCAGATGAGCTACCTCGACACCGCCAAGGCGGCCATCGTGGTGCGGGAGGCGAATTCACCGCAGGGCGTCTGGTCGCCGAGCACGCCGATGGCGACGGTGCTCCAATATCCGGAGCTGTACGGCGGATTCATCCACCCGTGGTCCACCGGCGAGGACCTGTACTTCACCCTCACCACCTGGAACGACTACAACGTCTACCTGATGCACGCGCGCATGCGGTAGCCGCGTGCATGAGCCAGCCGTGCGACATGCGCAGCGGTGAGACGTGCTCGGCGGTGAGACATGCTCAGCGCAGGCGCACCTCGGCGATGGCGCGGCCGAACAGCTTCTTGCCATCGCAGGTCGCGCCGAGCATCAGGGTGGCGGTGCGGTTATCGGCGTCGACCGACTTCACCTTGCCGGTGAACTCGATGACGGCCGGGGTGGTCGGCTCGACCGGGACGAAGCCCGACAGCCGCACGCTGAACTTGGTGAGCGCGGCGGGATCGCCCAGCCACGACTCCAATTGTCCGGCAAGCAGACCCATGGTGAGCATGCCGTGCGCGATGACCGTCGGCAGCCCGGCCATCGTGGCGGCGGCATCGCTGAAGTGGATGGGGTTCGGGTCGCCGGAGACGCCCGCGTAGTTGACCAGGTCGCCGCGGGTCACCGGCACCTTGGCGGCGGGCAGCTCGGTGCCGGGGGTGAGCGTGGCGGCGGTCGGCGTGGTGTGCACCGGTAGCGGCTCGGCCGGGGCCGGGAATGCCTCGAACTCGTCGAGGTCCAGCAATACGAGGCCACTGGGGTCGGTCGCGCCGGAGTCCGGGTCCTCGACATGGCCGTGCATGACCAGCCCCGCCACGGTGTCGGCGATGTCGGGGTCGATATCCGCGCCGCGACGGGCCACGATGGTGGTGTTGGAGATCAGCACCGGCAGGCCGAGGGCGTCGCTGAGCGTCACCTTGACGACGATGAAATCGTTGTCGCCGAACTGGCGGATGGAATCGATGACCACGTCCACCGACAGCCGGTCACCGGCCAGGATCGGGCGGTGGTACTCGAAGACCTGATCGGTCTGCAGGACCTGCGACAGGTCGTACTCGGTGAGCACCGTGCCGATCAGGGAGCGGGTGGTGGCGGCGCCGATGACCGAGGAGAAGGTGGCGGGGGCCAGCAGGCCCTCGTAGCCCAGTTCGCGGGCGTCGACCTCGTGGTGGTGTGCCGGATGGTCGTTGCGCACGGCGCGCGCGAATTCGCGGACCTTCTCCCGGCCGACCTCGTAGTGGTCGCGTACCCGGAAGTGCCGGCCGACCAGTGCGGTGGCGGTGGCCGCCTCTGCCGTGTCCGGCATGTTGAACCAACTCCCTGTACTTCTGAAATCCTGGCGGGCCGGACGATGTCGCCGTCGAAGCTGGCCCAGACAATCCGGGCCATGCTACCGGCGAGTCGGTCCGGTGACCAGGTGTTTGTGACGTTCATCGCGGCCGTGAACCCGGATTCGATTCGCCCGGTGCGGGCCGCTGCGCG
>NZ_JASCXP010000560.1:0-3749 GCF_030010695.1 Nocardia sp. CC201C | reverse complement strand
CGACCAGTCTTCAATTAGCCAGCGTGCCGCTGCACCAGGTCGCCGACCCGCGGAAGGGCCTCGGCGACATGCTTCTTCGCCGACGACCGCATCGAGTTGTAGACCTTGGTCAGGGCCGGACGCGACGAGGCCGCGGCGCGCTCATCGGTGACGGCCAGCAGCGCCTCGGCAACCTCGTCCTGCTTGGCGACCAGCAGATCGGCGAAAGAGCCTGCCCCACCGGCCTTGTACTCGGCCCAGTACGGCTCGAGCTTCTCGACGAACTTGGGCGCGAAAGACGACAGCGCGTCACCGACAATGGTGGGGCTGACCTTCTTCACCGCGGCGTAGCCGCCCTTGACAGCCAGACCCGACGCGCCGCCCTTATCCGACACCTCCGCGTCGAGAACCGACTGGGCATCGGCCAGGAAGGCCGCGCGCTTGGTGTCGTCGAGCAGGGATTCAGACAGTGCTGCAACCACTTTCAGGTTCCTCCGGATAGGTTTGCGATGAACGAGCGCACGCAACTATACGCACCGGTGCTCGAGCACACACGATGCCGACGCGCTACGGCTGCCAAGGCAGCAACTGCACCATAAGCCCTTCACAATCGGCCAGCAGCATTTCAGATTCATCCAATAGCCGTGCGCTGACGAAGGTTTTGCGCCCCTCCACCCGATCCACGGTCCCTACCACCGTCAATGGCGTTTCGATGGGAGTGATCTTCCGGTAATTCACATGCAGGAAAGCGGTCCTACTGATCGGTCGACCCGCATAGTGCACGAGGGTGCCGAACAAGTCATCGAACAGCAACGGCAGCACGCCGCCGTGTACCGCGCTGTTGCCGCCCACGTGATATCGCCGGAATTCCCCCTGACTGCGCACCCCGTCCGGGCCCGCCTCGACCACCCGCCAGGGCGGCATCAGCAGACTCCCGCGCCCCGGCAGCGCGGTGGCGCGCCCGGCCGGACTCGCCAACTCCGGTGCGCGGTAGGGCTCGAGCAGGTCGATGAGTTCGCGCGCCTGCCGCAGCGCCCGCCCGTACACCTCGTCCGGAGCGTCGACCGAGACGGCGAGGTCCTGCAGGGTGCGCATGGCCGCCACGAACGATCCGAATTCCGGTCCGGGATGCGCCTCGACGATCTTGGGAAATCCGCCGTGCCGCTCGTACCGATCGTGGTCCACCGCACTGGCGTCGATAACAGGTTCCGGACGTTCGCTCATACCAGCACGGTAGCGGGTGTTTTTACACCGTCAAGTGGAAGATCGCGCGGAACCCGCGCCGCAGCTCACACCCGGGAGCGGCCGACCGGGGGACGATCGCCCACTATGTTCGAGCGCGTGACCTTCACTCCGACGCTGTGGCGGCCCGTCCCCGGGTTCGAGAACCTCACCGACATCACGTACCACCGGCATATCGACCAGGGCACCGTGCGCATCGCGTTCGATCGGCCCGAGGTGCGCAATGCCTTCCGGCCGCATACCGTCGACGAGCTCTACCGCACGCTCGACCACGCCCGGATGACCTCCGATGTCGGCGCGGTACTGCTCACCGGCAACGGACCCAGCGCCAAGGACGGCGGCTGGGCCTTCTGCTCCGGCGGCGACCAGCGCATCCGCGGCCGCAGCGGCTACCAGTACGCCAGCGGCGAGACCGCCGACACCGTCGACGCAGCCCGCGCCGGACGCCTGCACATCCTGGAGGTGCAGCGCCTCATCCGCATGATGCCCAAGGTCGTCATCGCCCTGGTGAACGGCTGGGCCGCGGGCGGCGGGCACTCCCTGCACGTCACCTGCGACCTCACCCTCGCCTCCCGCGAACACGCCCGCTTCAAGCAGACCGACGCCGACGTGGGCAGCTTCGACGGCGGCTACGGCAGCGCCTACCTCGCCAAGATGGTCGGGCAGAAGTTCGCCCGCGAGATCTTCTTCCTCGGCCGCCCCTACACCGCCGAGGAAATGCACCAGATGGGCGCGGTGAACGCCGTGGTCGACCACGACGAGCTGGAGAACGTCGCCCTGGAGTGGACCGCCGACATCCTCGGCAAATCCCCGCAGGCCATCCGCATGCTCAAGTACGCCTTCAACCTGACCGACGACGGCCTGGTCGGCCAGCAACTGTTCGCCGGTGAGGCAACCCGCCTGGCCTACATGACCGACGAGGCCGTGGAGGGCCGTGACGCCTTCTTGGAGAAGCGGAAGCCGGACTGGAAGCCGTATCCCTGGTACTTCTGAGCAGGGTCGGATGCGGCTGAGTCGAACAAGCGGCTGAGTTGAACAAGCGGCTGAGTTGAACAAGCGGCTGCGTCGAACAAGGAGGTTCGATCATGGACATTCTCGGTAGCCGGGTGATTCTGCGCCCGGCCGACTACGCGACCACGCTGGCGTTCTACCGGGACGGGCTCGGGTTGGCCGTGGCGCGCGAGTACCCGGGTGGGACGGTGCTGTTCGCGGGGCAGTCGCTCATCGAGGTGGCCGGGCACGGGCGGGCCGAGGATGCGCCGCGGGGGTTCTCGGGCGCGATCTGGTTGCAGGTGCGCGACGCCGCGGACGCCGCGGCCGAGCTCGCCGCGCGCGGGGTGCCGATCGACCGCGCGCCGCGGCGGGAGCCGTGGGGGCTGATCGAGATGTGGGTGCGCGATCCGGACGGGGTGCCGATCGTGCTGGTGGAGGTGCCCGCCGAACACCCGCTGCGCCGGGATTCCCGGCCGCCCGCCGAACACTGATCTGCCGAGCACTGAATCGCCCGCCGAACACTGACCCGCCGAACACCGAATCGCCCGCCAAGCACGAATCGCCCGCCGAACACCGGGTTCCGGCCGTTCGGGTAGCGGAGGCGATACCGCATAACATGCCGCCCGCTGTGATTCCGTGCGGGGTGGCGGTTAACGGGACGTTAACGGCGTGCCGCAAACTGGGGGCGTGTCTGCCGAACTGCTCGTTCTGCTGATCGTGGTGTGCACCGCGCTGGCATTCGATTTCACCAACGGATTCCACGACACCGCGAACGCGATGGCCACCTCGATCGCCACCGGTGCGCTGCCCCCGCGCCGGGCCGTGCTGCTCTCCGGGGCCCTCAACCTCGTCGGCGCGTTCCTGTCGGTCGCGGTCGCGGCGACCGTCACCGACGGCATCGTGCGCCTGGACGAGGTGAGCGGGAAAGCACTGCTCGACATCGTGTTCGCCGGACTGGTCGGCGGCATCCTGTGGAATCTGTTCACCTGGCTGCTCGGGCTGCCGTCGAGTTCCTCGCACGCGCTGTTCGGCGGGCTCATCGGCGCGACCGTCGCCGCCCTGGGCTGGAACGGCGTGGTGTGGGCGGCCGGTGACAAGGGCGTGCTGTTCAAGATCATCATCCCGGCCCTGCTGGCCCCCGTGGTGGCCGCGCTGGTCGCCTGCCTCGCCTCTTGGCTGGTCTACCGGATCACGCGCGGCAGCAATACGAATACCGTGGAACGCGGATTCCGCTGGGGCCAGATCGGTTCGGCCTCCCTGGTGTCGCTGGCGCACGGCACCAACGACGCGCAGAAGACCATGGGCATCATCTTCCTGGCCCTCATCGCGCACGGCTCCGCCACCGCCGGTGACCCGCTGCCGCTGTGGGTGATCACCTCCTGCGCGATCGCCATCGCCGCGGGCACCTGCCTGGGTGGCTGGCGGATCATCCGCACCCTCGGCAAGGGCCTGGTGGACATCGCGCCGCCGCAGGGTTTCGCGGCCGAGGCCACCAGCGGCGCGATCATCCTCACCTCCGCCCACTTCGGCCTGCC
>NZ_JASCXP010000559.1:0-3755 GCF_030010695.1 Nocardia sp. CC201C | reverse complement strand
GCCAGGCAGCGGCGGCAGGTCCCCGGTCTCCCGGTCGGGCCGCGGCGGTCGGTCCCCGGCGTGGCGGCCCGGCAGCGGCGGCAGGCTCCCGACCTCCTGGTCCGGCAGTGACAGCGCAGCGTCGGCGTCCGATTCGGGCGGCGGCGTCGAGGTCTCGGCGTGTCGGCCCGACGGCGTGGTCAGCCCGCCGCCGTCCCGTTCCGGTGGAAGCGGCTCCGCGGCACGACGGTTCGGCGGTGCGGGATGTTCGTCGGCCGCGCCGCTGCTCACGGTCGGCAGACCCAGCGGGTCGAAGTCCGGGGCGGCCGGGTCGGCGGCGGCGAAGGGGGCCTTGCCGGGTGTGAGCAGGTCCGGGCCAGATGCCGCGTCCGCTGCCGCGCCGTCCGGGAACGGCGGGTCGGCCGGCAGCTGCGCACCGGTGCCGTGCACTCCGGCGATGCGGTCCTTGATGGCGGGCGCGCTGTCGAGGTATTCGCGTGCCTCCCGGGCGAATTCGTTGTCCACGCCGGTCAGCCAGTCGCGACCGGCCCACAGAATGTCGAACACGTCCCCGCCGACCTGGTGCTCCACGGCGGCGCACAGTGCGTAGTACCCGTAGGAGCGGTAGTCGTCGAACCCCTCCCCCTCGCGTACCAGCAGCACCGCGTACGGAGTGGCGAGATCGTGCCTTTCGATGTCCCCGAGCAGGGTGCAGGCGGTCATGGCCGCCATCAGCACCTCGTTCTCCGCCCCGAGCTGGCGGCGAATCGCGATACACTTGTCCGCCATGGACACCGCCACATCGGCCCGGTCCAGCTGTGTGGCCGCCTCCACGGCCATGGAGTACATGGTCGCCATGCTCCCGGCCGGGATATCGGCCGCGAATCGCGCCGGACCGCTCTCCGCGATGCGTAGCGCCTGCGCGAAATCCGCGGCGGCGAAGGCGGCTCGAAAGCGGTAGGACACGATCCAGCCGTAGTCCTTCGGGTCGGGTTGGTCCAGCAGCGAGTCGTCGAACGCGGTGAGCCGCTCCAGCGCCTCCACCGCCTGTCCCTGGTCCAACATGCCGCTCGCCTCGTTCATCACTGCGACGAACGCCTCTCGATCCATGATCGCCTTCCCGAATGATCCAAACACTGGATCGTATGCCGCGGCCCCGGATCGGCGTGGCCGGTGAGGGGAATCCCACAGTGCCAACACCATTGGCATCACTCCCACCGTCCCCGCCTGTGCCGTAACCACACTCGCTGGGTCTACGAATCCAGTATCCGCATCCCCACCGACACCACCACGGCACACCTCGCCCCAGACCTGTTTCCGCTGCGTAAAAGATCGATCCGAGTGGCCGACGCGCGATCTGGCGCGGACCACGGCTCCGCCGAACCCGCCGCATTTCGCTGCGCGCCACAGCCGCAGGCGGTGGCGGGATCCGAGCGAACGGGAGGGGAACCGCGGGGTTGCCCGCGAACCGTGGTTCCAATCTCTCGAAAACGACGATTTCGCTTCGCGGATTCGCTACGAGAACACCCGCGCGACCGTAGCGTGAGGGTATGAGTGGGGTAGGCGCGGGGATCCGCCGGGCGTGCTGGTGCACCCGACGCGCCGGGAGCGACGCATGATCGGAGACGAGGCGGAACGCCGCAATGGCCGCGACGGCGGGCCGATCTCCTTTCAGCACCGTGACGACGGCATCTGGCCGGTCGGCGACGACGGCTGGCCGCTGACCGTCGAGCAGGTCGCCGAACTCGACAGCGATGGACGGGACACCCGTGAGCTGCTCGGTCATATGGGTGAGATTGTGGATGTCGAGCCGGAGTCGGTGGAGGACATCTGATTTCCGTGGCGCGGACGGGTCTTCGTCCTGGTCGGGGCGGGATGTCGAGGCGTTGCGTCGGGTCCGGCCAATGCGTGGGACTGGCGGCGTGGAACATGCGTGGGCCGATATGTTCCGCACGTATGTCACTTCGGCATTCGAGGCCAGCGTGAGTAGTTGGGTGTTGCCGTAGAGATTTCAAGGATGAGTGTGGTTGCGTTGGGTGCCTTACCTGGCTTTCGCTGACGCCGGGTCGGGTGCCGCGCGCGTCTATCCCAGCCCACGGACTGGCTGGGGTTGCGTTCTCGGGACGGGCCTTTGCGGGGTGTGGTTATTGGCGTAAGTGATCGCCTCGGGTCGGGTCCGGGCGGTGGGTGCGGTGGTTTGTCGACGACCGGTCGTGATGGCCGGTGGCTCGTCGATCGGCTGTTCGGTGGTCGCGGTGACGGTGACCGGACCGGTCGAGATGGTCGGCACCGGGGTGGTTCGGGGCATCGGTGAGCCACTGCTCCGGGTGATGATGCAGATTCACCCGGGGTGCCCGTGCCGGATCGATGCGGGTCGGGGTGCCCACGCGACACGACCCGGATACCGGCCGCTACCGACACCGCCGTTGCTGCGGTTGCCGCCGCCGATGCTGCCGCCGATGCTGCCGACATCGCCGTTGCCGATGCTGTTGCCGCCGTTGCTGTTGCCGCCACCACCGTCGATGCTGCCGTTGCCGTTGCCGTTGCCGCCGCTGCTGGTGTTGCCGCTGCTGATGCTGGTGTTGCCGATGCTGTTGCCGCCGTCGCTGTTGCCACCGATACCGCCGCTGTGGTCGTTGCCGCGTCCGAGGGTGGCCCACCCCGTCGGATCCTCGACATCCTCGGGAATCTGAGCATGGCAGCGATCGCACACCAACGTCAGATTCTCGATATCGGTACGACCACCCCGCAACCACGGCACCATATGATGCACCGCACACATCGTCGCCGGAGCCTCACACCCCGGACGCGTACAGCCCCGATCAGCGGCGATACACGCCAACCGCTGCCACGACGACGCCAACCGATACCTCCCCCGCCCCAAATGCAACGGCAAACCCTTACCGTCGAACAACATCAACAACGGGTAGCTGCCCTCGGCCATCCGCAACGCATCCCGAACCGACATCACCGACCCCGACGCGGTATGCGCATAGCCGGACCCCGATTGCAAGTCGGTCACACTCATCGTCAACACCACCGACACCGGCACACCCCGATGACTCCCAAGGTTCTCCGGACCACCCCCGGCAGCCAGGAACGCTTTCACCGCGTCGTGGTTACGCTGCCCAGCACTGCGCCGGTCCCGCCGCGCCGCCACCTCCACCGTGTCTTTGTCGACGGCTGCGGGTCCCATGCGGGGGCTGTCGGGATCTTCGGGGTTGCACATGCCCGGACGCGCCCACTTCGCCAACACCACATCCAACAACGCCCGCAACTGCGGATCCAGCACGCCCTTGATCTCGCTCATGCCGTCCACGCGTTGTTTGCCCACCCAGAGTTCGCGGCGTCGGGCGCGGTCGTCGTCGCTGGTGAGGACCCCGTCGGGGTCCAGGCACGACAGCAGCACGTGCCCGACCTTGCTCACGTACTCCGGCGGCATCTGCATCGCCGCCCGAGCCAGGTGCTGTTCGGCCTCGGCCCGCGTCTCGGCAGGCACCGCGTTGGGGATACGGTCCATCACCCGCATGATCACCCGCGCGTGCTCCGGGGACACCACACCCTCGGCCTGCAACGCCGCCGTGGTCGGCAACAACGCCGGACCCGCTTCCCCGCAGAACGCGCGCGGCCGCAACGACGCCGACGCACGCACCCGCGCCCCGGCCTCGGCCGCCGACAACCGCAGCACATCGATCAGATACCCGCGCATCCCCTTGGCCCCGGCACGCTCCCACAGATGCCGGGATTCGACTTCGGCGATCATGCGGTGCGACAGT